>CALDQK010000258.1 GCA_937911525.1 uncultured bacterium | reverse complement strand
CCGCCGCCCCCCGCGCCCCAGCCGCCTCGCGACAGCGCCGCGCCAGCGGCGTGGTGCGAGCCGAGCCCCGCCGCGCTGAGCGCGCTGGAGCAGGCCAGCGCGCAGGAGGACTGCGCGGCCCTGGCTGCGCTGGCGCGTCGCGAGCGCTCCCCCGTCCGCTACGAGGCCCTCCGGCGCCTCCTCCGCCTCCGCGGCCCCGAGTCGCTCCCCGAGCTGGCTGAGCTGTGGGAGGACCCCGACCCGATCCTGGCCGGCCTGCTGGCAGACGCCTACGGCGCTGGCGGTCGGGCCGCGGAGGCGACCGCGCTCGCGGAGCGGCTGACGCGTGCCAGCCAGCACCGGACCGAGCTCGCGCGCGCCGTGCTCGAGATCGGGGAGCGCGAGGCGCTGCCCCCCTGGGTCGAGGCGAGCGCGACGAGGACCCTCGCGGAGCGCTGACGCAGGTTCATCCAGCGCAGGCGCAAGACCAGCCAGGGAGCAACACAGGTCTCGCCCGCGCGGCGCCTCTCCTCGGCCCCTCACGTGCGGGTGCCTCCCTTCAGGAGGCCCGATGCGCGCGATCTCGACCCTGTTCAGCGATGCAGCCCCGCACGGAGGGCGAGCGACCTGGAGCCTGCTCCTCGACCTGACGCTCCTGACCCTGGCCACTCTCGGCCTGTGGTCGGCGGCTTTCGCTCACCCAGCCAGCCTCGTCGAGAGCGTGGGCTACGAAGCGCAACCGGCTACACAGACCACCTGGCGGTGGTCTGCGTCGCCCAGCGGGTCCAGCGCGCCGGACCGCTAGGAGGTCGCCGCCTCGCGCTTGGCCGCGCCCGCGAGCATCAGGCCTGCGATCGCCCCGAGCGCCTCTTCCCAGGCCGCGCGGTAGTCGTCGCTCCACTGGTCCGCGGCGATGTCGGCCAGCGTGTCGAGCAGGCACTCGGCGACCCAGGGATACATCTCGGCCGTGACTCCGTAGTCCACGTGCTGCATCCCCATGTTCCCGAGCGTCTCCGCGAGCCACTCCGGCTCCTCGAGGTGATCGACCACCGCCACGATCGACTCCTGGAGCATCTTCTGCTGCCGCTCCGGGTCGTTGCGCGAGAAGAGGGGTCGGACCTGCGGGTAGCGCGCGAACAAGCGCTCGTAGAAGTGCGGCGTGATCGCCGCCTCCCGCTCGACCACGACTCCGAGGCTCTCGCGAATCAACTCTGGGTTCAGCGCCACTCGGCACCTCCTTTTAACAGGTATCAAAAATACCTATTCGTGAGTCAGCCGCAAGCAAGACTTCTAGCTCTTCTCGGGACCGACCCTATCCCTAGGATCGACCGCTGGAGGAACTCCTGAACCTCACCCGCTATACGGACTACTCGCTGCGGCTGCTGATCTACCTCGCGCTCCACCCCGAGCGCGACGTGCCGGCCAGTGAGGTCGCTGGCGCCTTCGAGATCTCCGAGCACCACGTCGCCAAGGCCGCCAAGGACCTGACCCGGGCCGGCTACCTCACCGCCCGCCGCGGTCGAGGGGGCGGGCTGCGCCTCGCCCGCGCCGCGGCCGAGATCGAGCTCGGCGCGGTCGTGCGCCACACGGAGGACCTGAACCTGCTGGAGTGCTTCGACTCCGAGCGCGATCAGTGCAAGATCACGCCGGCCTGCGCGCTCAAGGGCGTGCTCGGCCGCGCGGGCGAGGCCTTCCTCGCCGTCCTGGACGGCGTCACGCTGGCCGACCTGGTCGAGCCGCGCGAGCGCGCGCTCAGGCGCCTCCTGCCGCGGGTCGACTAGCGAGAGGGCAGCCCCGAGCGCTCGCGCAGGGCCGCCGCCCAGGGCGGCTCGGGCCTCACCCGCGCCGCCTCTCCCTCGGCCCCCAGGCAGCGGATCGTGCCCTCAGGCGCCACCACGCTGTAGCGCAGCGCGCGCCCCAGGGCCCGCTCCAAGGCGGCCATGGTCGTCCGATCCACTTCCGAGAAGCCCAGCGGCCCCTCGGGGTGGCTGTGGGCCACCTCGGCCAGCTCCTCGCGCAGCGCCCAGATCGCCTCCCAGCGCGCGCGCGAGTCGGGCAGCGCCGCGGCGCTGCCCTCGTCGCTCCACAGGACGCGCCCCTCCCCGTCGAGCAAGAAGCACACCTCTCGTCGCGTCACCCTCACCCTCCCGAGCGGGTCACGTAGAGCACCCCGCGCTGGACCGCCTCCCGGATCACCCCGGGCAGGCTCTCGAGGGTCAGGCGCCGGTCCTCGCCGTCGAGGCAGATCCCGGCGTCGACGACCCGCAGGCTGCGCGCGTCGACCACGGTCTCGAAGCGCCCGTCCAGGAAGCGATAGCGCACGGCCAGCAGTCGCCCGCTCTCCAGGGCGCGCGCCGAGAGGAGCTGCGCCCCCGCCGAGGCCAGGGCGCGCTCGACGCGCCGGAGGGGACGCCGCGCCTGGGCCTCGTCCCGCGCCTCCTGCCAGGTCGGGACCCGCGCGGGCCGCCGACCGCGCGCGCGGCGAGCCTCGGCCAGGCGGGTCAGCAAGCGCTCGGCCCCCGCGGCCCCCGCGGCGGCGACCGCGCTCAGCTCGTGCAGGGTCTCGAGCGGGTGCCAGGGGAGCCCGCGCTCCCGCGCCGCCCGCTCGAGGTTCGCGCAGGCGAAGGCCGCGCGCAGGGCGGCGCCCACCCCGCTGATCCGCAGGCCCTCCCGATCGTCGAAGGCGCGCCGCGCCGGCTCCTCGGCGGGCCCCTCGAAGTCCTCTGCCACGAGCAGCCAGGCCCCGTCGTGCCAGCGCCGCGCCACGAGGGGCGCGAAGCGCTCGGGCTCGTCCTCGCCCAAGAAGAGCAGCTCCCGCGGGCGCGCGTCGTCGGACACCAGGTGCTGACCCCAGGCCGCGCCCCGAGCCTGGGGCAAGCCCGCCAGCTCCTCGAGCTCGGGCGCGAGCGCCGGCTCGAGGGGCTCGGCCCGCCGGCCCTCGACGCGCACCCG
>CALDQK010000257.1 GCA_937911525.1 uncultured bacterium | reverse complement strand
GCAGCCTCCCCGCCAGCCCGCGCGTGCGCTGGTGGCAGCTCAGCGCGCGTGCGCGAGCGCTGGGCGATCCGCTCCTGGCGAGCAACGATCACATCGGCGCCTACAACGCGGGGCGCGCGCGCGCCGCGCAGCAGGTGTGCGAGGAGCTGCTCGAGCTGGAGCCGCGGCTCCCGCGCGAGTCGGCTCGGCTCGACGCGGCGGCGCGCGCGCTCTGGGCGGGCGCGCTCGGCTCAGAGATCCGGCGCGCCAAGCAGGCAGGAGAGCGCTTGCTCGAGCTAGCCGGCACGCCGGCCGCGGGGCGGGCGCAGCTGGATCGCCTCTGGCAGATCGAGCCGCGCCTGCACCTCGCGCGCCTGCTGATCGAGGGGTACCGGACCCAGAGCACCGACCTGGCCCTGACCCAGGCGAGCTCGGCCGGGGTCGCGCCGCTCTGTGAGGGGGTCGAGCTGGCCCGGGCCTTGACCACTCGCGGGATCACGCTCAGCCGCGGCGTGTTGCTGACCCTGCGGCGCGAGCAGCGGAGCGAGCTGAAGGGGGGCGAGCGCGACGCGATGCTCGAGGCCCTCGCGCTGCTCCAGCGCGCGGGAGAGCACGGCTTCCCAGACGCAGAGGACGCCTCACGCCACGTCGAGCTGGCGCAGGTCCTCGAGGCGCTCGGCCAGCTCGAGCCTTCGCTCGCGCACTGGCAGTTCGCGGCCGAGCGCGGCGGCGTGGCCTACTACCGGCTGCGCTTCGCTCAGGCCTTGCTGAGCGCGGGGCGCCCGCGCTCAGCGCTGGAGGCCGGAGTGCGCGCGCTGCGCTTCTCGGCCTCTCGCCCCGTCGTGGAGCTCTTGAACCACCTCAGCCAGGCCGGAGACCTGGAGCGAGCGCTCTGCTCGCGCGTGTGGCAAGACGCCGATGTCGCGGCAGGTGCGCCGCTCCCCGAGCTCTCCCTGAGCGGAGAGCTTCGCGACCGGGACCTCGCTGCCTACCTGCGCAGCCGCGCTGGAGCGCCCACACCGCCTCCCGCGGGGGCTCGCCCGCTGGCCGCCTTGGCCGCGGCCGCAGCTCGCGGGCGGGATCCAAAGGACCCGGGCTTGGCGAAGGAAGTGGAGGGGGATCAGCTCGCCGAAGACCTGCTCGCGCTCTGGCGAGCGGCCAAGCCGGCCCAGCGAGGTCCTAGGCGACCGCGCCGAGTCCGCTGATCTCGCCCGAGGTCAGGTTCTCGACCGCGCTGACGATCGCCTGCTTGATCCGCACGCTGGCCGCCTCCTCACGCTCCTGGCTGCGGGAGCGGCCGAAGTTCTGCTCGAGGGCGTAGTCGACGACGCGGGCGAAGGCCGCGTTCATGTCGGGCAGCTCGATGCCCTCCTCGGCGAGGAGCGCCTGGGTGCGCTCGCTGTTCATGACGCACTGCACGGCGCAGTAGGGCTCGTAGACGGCGAAGCGGTCGAGGAAGGTCGCGGCGCGGCGGCTGCGCAGGCGGGCCCAGGCCCCCAGCAGCTTCCAGCCGATCCGACCGACCGGCTTGGTGGTCTGCTCGACGGCGTGCCCGGCGCGGCGCGCGAGGCCGGCGAAGGTCTGCTCGATCACCTCGCTGACCGTGATCGCGTCGTCGCCAGCGCTCAGGTTGAAGGTCTCGCCGTCGACGTCGTCGCGGCGGGCGAGGGCCACGATCGCGTCCGCGACCCAGTCCACGGGGACGCAGTCGACCAGGCCGCGGCCGAGGTGAGGGATGTAGGGGATCTTGCCGTCCGCCATCAGCTTCATCGGGTAGTAGACGACGTTCCAGTTGCTGGTCTCGCCGGTCTGGCTGTCGCCGACCACGATCGAGGGGCGGAACACGGCCCAGGGGACCTGGGACTCCTCGCGCAGGAAGCGCTCGGCGTCGGCCTTGCTGGACTCGTAGGTGTTGCGGAACAGGCCGCTCCCGGCGGCGGGGAGGTCGGCGGCGTAGGTGGTCCCGGTCTGGTCGCCCGACACGTAGGCGGTGCTGATGTGGTTGAGGCGGCGGAAGCTGCCGGCGCGCTGCGCGGCGAGGGCCAGCTCGTGCACGCGGGTCAGGCCGGTGTAGTTGATCGCGCGGGCGTCCTCCGCGGAGAGCTCGAAGCTGGTGCTGGCGGCGCAGTGGAAGATCTCCTCGGTCCGCGCGGCGACGTCGGCGAAGCAGGCCTCGTCGAGTCCGAGGCGCTCGAGCTCGAGGTCGGCGGGGATCCACTCGGTGCGGCGCAGGTGGCGGCGCGAGATCTTGCCGTAGAGGGAGTAGAGGGTCTGGCGACCGCGGCGGGCGGCCGAGGCCCGCGAGTCGGCTCGAACGAGGCAGATCACCCGGCGGTGGTCGCCGTCGAGAATTCGACGGAGGACCTGACCCCCGACGAAGCCCGTTGCTCCCGTTAGCACGATGGTCATGTGAGCCTCCTTCGGCACCGGCCATCGGGGCAAACCCATGGCCAGGGGCCTAAGTCCATGTGGATGGTTACTTCGCCGTCGTTAAGGTTCACAGGCCGGGACAAAAAGGCCATTAACGCCATTTCGTCCCACATTGAGTTCGATAAGGAGCGAGTTCTGGGACGAGGTAGCTTCAGGAAACGAAAAGAAGAGCGTCCGCCGCGGACGAGGATCGCGGAAGTCGCTGCTAGCCTGCAACTTGAGAGATCCCGCCTGCGACGCAAGGGGTGAGGGAGTCCCGGTTGCAGTAGCGATGGCCATGAAGCGCTACCTCGTCATGCTGAACGCCAACGCAGGCAACGCCGCCGCCGTCTCGGACCTGGAGGATCGGATCCGCCGGGGCCTGCACGACGGACGGGGCGCCAAGGTGCTCGTCCTCCGCTGCCGAACCGGTGAGGAGGCTCGCCGCTCGGCGCGCGCCGCCGCCCGCGGGCGGACCTTCGACGCGATCGTGGTGGCCGGTGGCGATGGCAGCCTGCACCAGCTGATCGACGCGGTCGCCCACTTCGACCTGCCCCTCGGGATCATTCCCATGGGCACCGCCAACGACCTCGCCTCGCGCTTCGGCCTCGCCAAGCACGACGTCGAGGGCGCCTGCCGCGCGATCCGCGCCGGCCACACCGCCACGATCGACCTGGTCCGCATCGACGGCAAGGGCTTCGCCACCGGCGGCGGCACCGGGCTGGCCTCCCGGGTCGCGACCACGGTCCAGCGCTGGCGCGAGACCTCGCGGGTCTTCCGCTGGCTGCTCCGTCGCCTCGGCGGCAAGATCTACCCCCTCGTGACGGTGCTGACCCTGCTCTTCGCCCGCAGCCTGCGCGAGACCTACCGGATCGAGACCAGCGACGGCCGCCTGCGCGAGCTCGAGGGCTACTGCGCCCTGCTCATGAACCTGCCCTCGCTGGGCGCCCACTTCCACCCGGCTCCCCGCGCCTCGGAGCGCGACGGTTTGCTCGACGTCGTGGTCCTCGAGCGCACCGGGGGCTGGCTCTCCCGCCTGCGCCTGATCGCGACCGTAGCTCACGTCGCCCGCGGCACCCACATCGGCCGCCAGGACGTCCACCACTTCCGGGCCCGCGGCTTCGAGGTGGTCAGCGAGGAGCCCTTGGCCTGCATCGCCGACGGCGAGCTGATGGTCGAGAGCGAGCGCTTCTCGGTCGACGTCGACGAGCGCGCGCTGACGCTCCTGGTCCCCGCCCTCTACGCCGACGTTCGCGAGCCGATCTTCAGCAGCCAGGACAGCCGCGCGGCTTAGTCGTCCAGGCGCCGTGGCCGCCGGGGAGGGCGACCCAGGTCGCCCCGAGAAGCGCTGAGCCCTGGCTACTCCAGCCGGCGGCCGAGGCTGGTCCGGCTCATGCCGACCAGGGTCGCGGCTCGAGCGCGGTTGCCCTTGGTCGCGGCCAAGGCGCGCTCGATCGCCTGGCGCTCGAGCTGGCGGCGCAGCTCCAGCAGGTCGAGGCCGTCGACGGGGAGCTCGCGCGGGCGCTGGCGGAGCAGCTTGATCAGCCAGCCTGGCGCTTCACCCAGGATCTCGACCGCGCTCTCGGCGCCGCCCTCCCGGGCGATCCGCGTCCGGCGCCGGGCGAGGGCGAAGCGGTCGATCCCGAGCAGACGGGCCGCCTCACGCTGGCTGCTGGCGCGCGACTGGGCCTGCTCCACGTAGATCGCCTCGACCGCGTTCAGCACGCGCTCGAGCTCCACGGGCTGGAGCAGATCGCCGCCCTCGCCCTCCCCCGTGGGCAGGCCGAGGGCCGTCGCGGTCAGGGGGCCGCCGTCCGCGAAGAGGACCGCGCGCTGGACGCGCTGACGCAGCTCGCGCACGTTGCCGGGGAAGTCGTAGCCGACCAGGCGCTCGCGCGCGCACTCGGCC
>CALDQK010000256.1 GCA_937911525.1 uncultured bacterium | reverse complement strand
GAGCCGAGGCGGCGCGCCGGCGGCTGGGGCTGGAGCTGAGCGCCCTGGAGCGCCTCGAGCGCCGCGAGCGCGAGGAGCACCTCGCGCGCCGCGGGGGCGCCGAGGGGCGGGCGCGCGCCAAGGCCTGGGGGTGGCCCAACCTCTACACCGAGACCAAGGCGCTGGCGGAGGCTCTGCTGGCGGAGCAGCGCGGGGGGGTCGCCCTGACGGTCGTGCGGCCCACGATCGTCGAGGCCGCCTGGCGCGACCCCTTCCCCGGCTGGAACGAGGGGCTGCACACCTCGGCGCCCTTGACCTACGCCCTGACCCACGGCCCGCTGCGCGCCCTGCCGGCGCGCGCGGAGCTGGTGCTGGACGTGGTCCCGGTGGACGAGGTGGCGCGCGGGCTGAGCTTGGCCTGCGCCGCGGCCCTCGAGCAGCCGCCGAGCGAGCCGCGCGTGCTGCACCTGGGCAGCTCGACGAGCAACCCCTTCTCCCTGCGCCGCGTGATCGAGCTGACCGCCCTGGCGCGGCGCACCCCGCGCGAGGGCGCCTTCCAGGCCCGCGAGCTGCTGGAGCTCGACGCCTCGGCCGGCGGCGAGCCGCTCTATCGCGCGCAGGTGCCCTGGGCGCGGCGCTTGATCGGCGGGAGCGGGCGGGCCCTGGGCGAGCTGGCGGAGGCCCTCGGCGGCGAGGCCCACAGCCAGGGCCTGCGGGCTCGCGCGGCGCGGCGCCTGGCGGGGGTCGCCCGGCGCGCCAGCAAGGCCGAGCGCGGGCTGCGCAAGGTCGAGGAGGCGGTCGACCGCTTCCGCCCCTTCGTGGCCGAGCACGAGCACGTGTTCGTGAGCGAGGCCGTCGAGGGGCTCTCGGCGCGCCTGGCCGAGGGCGAGCGCGGGCGCTTCGGCTGGGGGGTCCCTGGCTTGGACTGGGGCGCCTTCTGGCCCGAGGTCCAGCTCCCGGGGCTCGAGACCTGGGTCTACCCCCGCCTGGAGGGGCGGCGTCCGCCGCGCGAGCCCCGACGACCTTTACCCGCTCTGAATAGCGATCCGGCCGCCGACCGTCTGTCCTAGGCGCCCCTCGCCCTGGGTTGTTGCCCTAGAATGCGCGGCTGACCCACCGCCCTGGAGGTCCACATGCGCGCCTGCCTTCTCGCCTTTCTGGTCCTGCTCGTCACGAGCACCACGGGCTGCCTCGACTACCGCGAGCACCTGATCCTCAAGGAAGACGGCTCGGGATCGCTCCAGATCGACTTCCTCGTCGACCTGGGGATCCTCAACGAGATCTCCAAGGCCCTGGGCGAGAAGCCCGACCCCGCGGCCACGCAGGGCCCGACCAAGGACGAGGTCCTCAACGGCCTCGAGGTCGAGGGGGTCGAGGTCAAGGAGATCGAGATCAAGCAGCGCGAGACCAAGAGCAAGGTCCACCTGCTGATCAACTTCAAGAGCCTCGAGGCCCTCAACAAGATCGAGGGCTTCGGCGACGACCGCCGGGTCGACTTCTACGACAACGGCGACGGCCAGGTCCGCGTGGTCTACAGCTTCGACACCCGCGATCAGCTACCCATGGAGGAGTTCGGCGACCCCGGCGTGCCCGAGGATCAGATGGACCCGATCGAGAAGAAGATCGTGACTCTGACCAAGGGCGCCCGCGACAAGATCAAGTTCCGCAGCCGCGTGACCCTGCCAGGCCCGATCGGCAAGTCGACCGGGATCAAGGACCCGCGCGAGCCGAAGGAGAACGAGCGGGTGTGGCTGATCGACAAGGAGCGGGACGAGAAGAAGCACGCTCGCCTGGGCAAGGGCAAGCTGCGCATGCAGATGATCGTGGCCAAGAGCTCGGTGCCCTGGGTCAAGGAGCTCAAGCCGCTCCCCACCCGCCGTTCGGGCCCGACCCCTCCGCCCGACAAGCGCCGCCCCGGCCCCCCGGACAAGCCCGGCGGTCTGGGCGACTAGGCAGAGCCTGGCTCTGACCGGATCGAGTGAGCAGCAGAGGCGAGGCCCAGGGCCTCGCCTCGCTGCTTTTGGGTGCCGCTTGACCACTCTGGACACTCGCCATGGCAAGCTGAGCGGGTGATCGTCGACCGCTGGCTCGCGGGCCGCTTCTTGCGCGCCTACCTCCTCTTCACCGCCTCGCTCGGGTTCTTGTTCCTGGTCGTGGACCTGATGAGCAACGCGGACCGGCTGCTCCGCTATGGCTTCGCCCAGGCGGCCTTCGAGCGCTACGCCAGCATGCTGCCCGAGCTCTTCTTCCTGCTCAGTCCGCACCTGGTGCTCCTCGCGGGGCTGTGGACGATCGTCTCGCTGGTGCGCTCCAACGAGCTCGTGCCGCTCTACGCGGCTGGCTACTCGCCGCGCCGGATCTGCGCTCCCTTGCTCGTGATGGCCCTCGGCCTCAGCGGACTGGCGTGGGCGGACCGCGAGCTGCTCTTGCCCGCCGTCGGGCATCTGCGCCGCAGCCAGCGCCTGGCGCGCCAGCCACGCCAGCCGGTCCGGCCCGTCGCCGACGGGGCGGGCGGGGTCCTGAGCGCTCAGTACTACGTGCCCAGCCGCGGAGACCTGGTCGACCCGCGCTACACCTGGCTGGACGAAGGGCACGCCGAGCGAGCGACCATCCTCGGCGCTCTCGCCAGCTACGACGACGAGGCCGGCGGCTGGCGCTTCTTCAAGGCCCGCCGGATGACGGCGGCGCCGGTGGGCAGCGCGAGCGTGGTCGAGAAGCTCCCCGAGGGCTTCCTCGTGCCCAGCGAGCTGCGCAAGCAAGACGTGGAGGCTTCGATCCAGTCGCCAGGCTTCCTCAGCGCCGCGGAGCTCCGCGAGCAGCTCCAGCGTCCCGGCTTCGCCCACCTCGAGGTCCAGCTCTACGAGCGCTACACCCAGCCCCTGGCCGGGGTCGCGCTCCTGCTGCTGGGCCTGCCCCTGGTGCTGGGCGCCGCCCGCGGAGGGAGCGTCTACCTGCGCGGGCTGGGCTGCCTGACGCTGGGCGTGTGCTACTTCGTGGGCGGGACGATCTGCTACGAGCTGGGCACGCGCGGGCTGCTGCCGCCGGTGGTCGCGGCTGGGTTGCCGCTCGCAGTGGCGGTCGTCGCCGGGAGCTTTGCCTTCTCCCGCGCCTGAGTCAGCTCGACGACCCGTCGCCGCCGAGGGTCGGCCAGCCGCCGCGAGACTCGATCAGGTCGATCAGGCGCTGCCCGCGCACGCGGGTCTCGCCGAGGCGCTGGCGGGCGTCCGCGAGGACCGCCTCCAGGCGCTCGCGGCGGGGGCTCCGCGGCGAGAGGCGCGCGAGGGCGCGCTCGAAGTCGGACACCGCCCCGGCGAAGTCGAGCAGGTCGCTGCGGGCGGCGGCGCGGCCGATCAGGGCGCGCGCACGTCGTCGGGGCGCTCGGTGAGCGAGGTCGAAGAGGTCCGCGAACACGTCGACCTCGGGCGGCGGCGGGAGCGGCTAGCCCCTCAGCGTGGAAACGCCGCCAGTTAGCGCGCCTCCTGGACCTGAACGCCGCGGCGCTTGTTGCGGCGCTTCTGGTCCCAGGCCCCGCGGGCCTTCTGCTGCACGGCGCGGTTCTGCTTGCGCAGGTAGCCTTCGTAGTCGACGGCCGGCGCCTGCTGCTGGCGGATCGGGCGCGGGTGGGACTGGGCGGGGGCGCCCAGCCAGTCCTGGCCGCGGTAGAAGGCGTAGCGGGCGTCGCCCTCGCGGGCGATCACGGTCGCCTTGCCGCGCAGGCCGTCGGCGACGAACACGCCGCGGAGGTCCGTCTCGCCGCTCTTGAAGTCGGCCTGGCCGCTGCCGACGGCCTTGACGTGCACGCCGGCCGGGTAGCGGCCCCCGACCACGTCGCGCACGTTGGCGCGGACCCGCCCGCTGGTCGTGTCCTCCTGGACCTCCAGCTGGAGCGGCGTGATCAGGACCAGGCCGCTGGCGAAGTGGTCGTCGGCGCGGGCGATCACGAGGTAGGCGCCCTCGGCGGCCAGCTTCAGCTGGGCCTTGGTCGTCTTGTCCGCGTAGTCGGTCGCGCTGCCCAGCTCGACGCTCAGCTTCTGCTGGGGTGCGATCCCGGCCAGCTCGACCTGGGTGATCTTGCTGAGGTCCTTCTCGCGCAGGTAGAGCTTCATGAGGTCGACCTTGTAGACCTCGAGCTGGGCCTGGCCCAGGTTGCGGCTCGCGAGCTCGACCTCGACCGCCTTGCCGGGGCGCACGACCGTCACC
>CALDQK010000255.1 GCA_937911525.1 uncultured bacterium | reverse complement strand
CGGCTCGCCCCCCTCGCACGCAAACGAGCGCTGCGACGGGACGAGCCCCGCGTTCGCCCCACACCCAGGCGACTTGCGCGGCTGGACCGGCGCCTGCTCTCTCCTGGGCCGTTGCGAAGGAGGGACCATGACTCGCACGCTCGGCACCCTGACGCTCACGCTCGTCCTGGCCGGCCTCGCCACTCAGGCCCAGGCCCAGCCCACCGACCAAAGCGCCGCGGATCAGGGCGCCACGGACCAGAGCGTCACAGAGACCCCGGCGCGCACGCCGGACTCGATCCGCCCCGCCGAGTTCTACGCCTGGCTCGACAGCGACGACCGGATCCTGACCGCGGCCTCGCTCGAGCTCGAAGGCGCGACCTTCGACCCCAAGGAGCGCGAGACCCTCGCGCGCCGCTTCGCCCTCGCCAAGCCCCTGCGCGCCGACCCGATCGCGGGCGTCTATCGCCTCGGCGGGGTCACCCTGACCCTGAAGCGCCGCGCGGACGGCAGCTTCGACGTGCACCGCGTCCACAAGGGCCGGCGGGGCCGCCCGATCAGCGACATGCGCGGCCGCGGGACCCTGCGCGACGTCGGAGACGTGGGCAGCAAGACCGGGCTGCGCTACGTCGACGTCCGCTACGAGGGGCACTTCGACGGGGCGATCGACCGGCTCCGCGACGCCGAGGCCGACGTCGTCTGCCCTCGACCCGGCACCACCCGCAGCGTGTTGCTGATCAACCCCAACACGGGCTTCCTCAAGGACACCTTCAGCCCCACCCCGGAGAGCGAAGGCGACGAGGTCGTCACCAGCCGCGGCTTCGTGGAGGGCGCAGAAGAGCTGGGCGCTGGTCGCCGCCTGCGCGACGCATGGAACATGCGGCGAGCCTCGGTCAAGGACCACCGCGAGCGGGTCCGCTCCGCCCTCCGCGCGCGGATCGGCTTCTGGCACATGAACGACGAGCTGGTCGACCGCAAGCTCGCAGAGCTGCGCAAGAAGATCTCGCGCCGCCTGATCGAGGCCAAGTTGCTCACTCCCCACGCCGCCTTCCAGGCCGGCTACCTGAGCCGCCACGAGGCGATCGAGGCCGTCGAGCTGGACTGAGCCCCTGAGCCCTACTGAGCCAGCTCGGCCTGGAGTCGCTGGCGCAGCCCTCCGCCCTGGAGCTCGCGCCGCGTCTCGGCAGGCAAGCGCCAGGGCAAACAAGCCGAGGCGAGCTGCCACGCCTCCTTGGCGTCGCGCTCGGCCCCCCGCAGCGTGCTGCGCCAGGTGCCCTCCGTCATCCGGCTCTGCACGACGGCTAGCTGCGAGGTCCCCAGCAGCCAATCCTTGCTCCCGCGCTCCTTCTCCCTCAGCCGGCGAATGTGCTCGTTGGCGAAGTGCCGCCCGAGGCCGAGGTGCACCTCGGCCTTGAACAGGACCTGCTCGAAGGACTCGTCCCGGCTCAGGTTCTCGAGCTCGCGCGCCGCCTCCTCCGTCCGTCCGGCCAGGAGCAGCCACTCCATCCAGAACCGGACCCCCTCGTGGTCGGGTTGACTCCCGTAGAAGCTGAAGCAGCTCTCGTAGCGCTGGCGAGCCACCCGCCCCCAGCGCAGGTAGCGCTCCCGCAAGGGCGCCGTGGGGTGCGCCTCGGCGAAGGCGTAGAAGGTGTCGCGCTCGACGTTGGCGAGCCTCGCGTGGACCTTGCGGAACACGTCGCGGGCCACGGGCCCGCTCTCGGCCCGCACGAAGTCGGGCGCCACGGGGAGGGTCCCCGCGTCTGCTCGCGCGCGCAGCTCCGCGTAGCCGAGCTCGTCGAGGCTCCGCAGCAGGAGCAGGGACTCGGCGAGCGCGCGCCAGCTGCCCTCCAGGCCGGCCGGCACCTCCTTCAGGATCGGGACGGGCCACACGCCCCTCCGCATCACCTGATAGGCAGCCAGCGCGACCTGGAGCTCGGGCCCCAGCGCGCGCCCCGCCACGGCGCGCCGAAAGCGCTCCAGCCCGTCCAGGGTGAAGTGGCTGGGCAAGAACACGAGGTAGGTCGCCAGCGCTCGATCCGCCCGGCGCAGCAGCGCCCGGGTGCCCAGCCCCTCGAGGTCGCGGCGCCCCACGGTCTCGAGCAGGGTCAGCAGCGCTGCGCGGAACTTGACCACCTCCTGGCTGGAGAGCAGGGGCAAGCGCTCGCGATCGATCTCGCTCACCGTCCGCTGCAGCCGGGCGGCATCGGCCGCGAGCCGGGAGATCTCAGCGCTCCCGCGATCCCCCTCTTCGCCACGGAGCGCCCGCGCCACGGCCTCCAGCTCGGCCCAGCTTGGCGGGAGCTCACCGCCGAGGGCGCGCGCGGAGTGCACGGCGGCCAGGACGGCCTGGGGCCGGTCTGCTCGCAGCGCCGCCTCGGCCTCGGCCAGGGCCGCGTGCGCGGGCTCCTGCGAGGGGTCCTCGGAGGCCACGGGAGAGCCGGGCCCGAGCGCGGGCGCCTCCCTCGGGCCCCCGCGCGCGCCGAGCCAGATCGCGAGGCCGCAGGCGAGGGCCAGGGCCCCCAGCCCCGCGCGCCGTCCGACCCCGGGGGACGCCGTCGGCCCCGCCGCCAGCGCAGCCCGCAGGGCGGCGACGCTCGGGTAGCGCTGCTGGGGGTCCTTGGCCAGCGCCCGCAGCACGACCCGGTCCAGCCAGCCCGGCACCTCGCCGACGTAGCGGCTGGGCGCGGGCGGCGCCTCGGTCGCGACCCGGTCGAGGTGCTGCAGGAGCGAGCCCTGCTGCTCGAAGGGCGGGCGCCCCGTGAGGCAGGCGAAGAGGAGCGCCCCCAGCCCGTAGACGTCGGTCCGCTCGTCGATCCCGCCGCTGCCCAGGGCCTGCTCGGGCGCGAGGTAGCCGGGCGAGCCCAGGACCATGCCGCTCTCGGTCAGCGAGCGGGCGTCGTCGAGGCGCGCCAGGCCGAAGTCCACCAGCCGCGGCTCCCCGCGGTCGTCGAAGAGCACGTTGTCGGGCTTGAGGTCGCGGTGCAGGACCCCCAGCGCGTGCGCCGCCTCGACGCCGGCCGCCACGCGCTCGATCAGCTCCAGCGCGACCTCGGGCGGAAAGCCCTGCAGCCGCGCCAGCCGCTCCTGGAGCGAGCCCCCCGGGAGCAGGTCCGTCACGACGTAGGGCGTGGGCCCCTCGGCCTCGGCCGCGTGGACGACGACCAGCGAGGGGTGATCGAGGCGGCCCAAGGCCGCGACCTCGCGCGCGAAGCGCGCGCGGCCCACGTCGTCGTCCAGGGCGAGCAGGGTCTTGAGCGCGTAGTGGGCCCCCGTGCCCTCGTGCGCCACCTCGAACACCTCACCCATGCCGCCGCGCCCCAGGGAGCGGAGCACGCGATAGGGGCCGAAGCGCTTCACGCTATTCCACGCGCACCTTGGCGAAGCGCTTCGGAATGTAGCCCTTCCAGAGCCGGCTCTTGTCGTAGTGCAAGAGCACGCCTGGCGTCAGCTCGAGCACCTTGAGCGCGCCGCGGCGGCCGTCCGAGTCCGGGTCGGCCACGTCGGCCCGGTCGCCGTCGTCGTCGGTCAAGCACACGTTGAGGCCGAAGGTGAAGCCCTTGGGCGGGACCTGGCCGGGCACGACCTGCGCCCCGTTCTTGGCGAAGAGCGCCCAGGGGATCGCGACCTCGTAGATCGCGCCGCTCTTGTCCTCCTTGCGGTGGACGAAGTAGCGCCCCTCGGGCTTCTTCTCGCTGGCCTCCTCCTCCTGCTGCTCGGGGTCCTCCTCCTCCTCGTCCTTCTTCTTGGGCAGCGTCAGCGCCAGCGAGAGCAGGACGTCGTCGGAGCGGGCCCCCTCGCCGCCGTCGTTGCGGCAGTCGATCGCGATCAGGAGGCAGTCCCCGATCCAGCGCTCGGCCTCGCTGTCGTAGGGGCGGAGGTGCATGTCGTTGACGTCGAGGGCGAAGTAGAAGTAGGTCTCGTCGTAGCCGAGGTAGAGCTTGGCCGAGAGGTCCTCGCGCCCGCTCCAGCGCCCCGGCGTGTCGCCCGGCTTCTGCTGGACCGGCAGCACGTAGCGCGGGCTGCCCATGTCGACCGAGCTCCAGTCGCGCCACCAGTCGTTCAGCTCGCCGTCGATCTCGGGCGGACGGGTGATCCGGCGCAGGTCGAGGGCCAGGGGGTTCTGCTCGCTGTGGCGCTCACGCACGATCGCTAGCTGCTCGAAGAGCCGGTCGAAGGCCGGTCCGCGCAGCCCCTCGGCGAGCAGCCCGACCTGGAGCAGCTCGAGGGCCTCCTCGCTGCGCCCCAGGCGCTGGAGCCGGTTGGCCAGGCGCGTGCGCGAGAGCGCGTCCTTGGGGTCGCTCGCGACCGCGCGGGCCAGCTCGACCGCCTCGCGCTGGAGGGTCGCCTCGTCGCTGCGGGCGAAGGCGAAGATCCCCTTCTCGCCCGAGAGCACGAGCGACCCGCCGCTGACGGCCGCCTTGGCGCCCACGAGCTGGCGCCCGCTCAGGCGGAAGGTCGCCTTGCTGCGCCCCGTCCCCCACACCAGCACGTCGAGCTGCAGGCGCGAGGAGATCATCCCGCTGTTGGGCACCAGGACCGCGGTCGGCGTCTCGATCACCGAGAAGCCGCGCGCGCCGATCGGCAGGCTCCAGCGCCAGCGCAGGGTCCCGACCCGCAGATCCTGGGCCCAGAGCTCGGTGCGCTGGTTCACGTCGCGGAAGGTGTAGAGCGTCTCTTCGCCGAGGAAGAGCCCCTCGCGCTCGACGAGGGCCGCGCCGACCCCGACCGGCGGCTGCTGGCCGTTGCGCTGCGCGCCGCGCCCGTCGTCGCGCCAGGCCTCGCCGCCTTGCTTGGTGTCGAGCACCAGCAGCCCGCCCTGCGTGCCGACCTGGGTCCGCGCCACGAGCAGCCGCCCGTCGCCTGAGACCCTGAGCTCGCGCAGCCAGGGCTCGCCGGCCGGCGTCTTGCGCCACAGCTCCTGGCCCTTGGTCGCGTCGAGGAGCACGGCGTCCTTGCCCCCGTAGACGTAGGCCAGCTGGCTCGAGCCGACCCGGCGCGGGAGCGAGAGGCGCGGGTTGCGCCCCGGCACCGCCCGCGGCTGGTGCTGCCAGCGGATCCCGCCGTCGGCCAGCGCCACGCCGGCCAGGGCCGGCGGCGCGGTCGAGATCGCGATCAGCTGCTCCTCGCCGACCAGCAGCCCGCCGCCGGCGCCGATCGGCATCGCCCGCTTCCAGCGCACCCGGCCGCTCTCGAGGTCGTGGACCGCGACCTGGTTGTCGCCAGTCAGCACCACGCAGCTGTCCTTGGCCACGTAGACCCGGTGGACCGGGTTGGGCCCCAGCCGCCGCCCGCCGCCGAGGGCGAAGCTGCGCTTCCAGAGCTGACGCGGCTCGCCCGTCTCGGGCGCGCTCCACACCTCGACCGCCTTGGCGGTCGGCACGATCAGCTTGCCCTCGAGGTAGGCCGGGTCGAGGTTCACGACCCGCGGCGCGTCGCGCACCCGCAAGATCACGTCGCCCTCGGGCACGCCGAGCAGGGCCAGGGTGTCGCCCTCGCGCAAGAGCACGCGCCCGTTCATTCCCCGCGGCGCGTCGACCTCGACCAGCTCCGGGCCGCGCATCTCGAGCACGGTCGGGCTGCGGTAGACCTCGAGCAGGGGCAGATCCAGCCCGCGCCGCTCGCGCTCCTGGGCGAGCTGGTCGGGGCGCTGGTCGCCGAGGAGCGTGGCCAGCAGCGGCCGGGCCCAGAGCTGGGCCGGCTGCGGCGCCGCGCTCGGCTCGCCGCGCACGCTCGGCTCGGGCTCCAGCGCGCACAGCCGCTGGATCGCGTCGCGCGCCTCAGCCGCGCGCTGCGTCGCCTGGTAGGCCAGCGCCAGCCGCGCCAGCGCCTCGGGCAAGCGCGGGTCGCTGGGGTATTCGCGCAGGAAGGCCTCGAGGTGATCGCTGGCCGGCCGCGCCAGGCCCGCGGCCCGGAACAGCTCGGCCAGCTCCCAGCGCGCCTCGCGAGCCTCGGGGCTGGCGGGCCAGCGCTCGATCACCTGCTGCAGGCCGTCGCGGTCGCTGGCGCTGCGAGCTAGCTCCAGCGCTCGCTTGGCCTGGGGCCGGAACTTGGCGTAGAACTCGTCGCCGTGCTCGGCGACCATCTCGCGCAAGCGCAGGGCCGCGTAGTGGCTGGCCTCGACCTTGGCGCCGCCCCCCAGGGGAACGCGCGCGCCAGGCGGCGCCGAGAGCAGGCGCTGGAAGGCCTGGCCCGCCTTGGGCAGCAGCTTGGCGTCGCCCGACTTGGCCAGCACGTCGCCGTAGCGGACCAGCAGCGGCGCGGCCTGACGGAGCAGGCTCAGCTGGGCGCGGCCCAGCACGCGCTCCTGGCGCAGCCCGAGCGGGCCGAGGAAGGCGAAGGCGTGCTCGCTCGCGACCCTGAAGCCGTCCTGCTTGCCGGCCGCGAGCCGCTCGAGGGCCACGGTCTCCATCAGCTGGATCCCGGCCCGCTGAGCGGAGAGCACGCGGGTCTGGGTCAGCCCGGAGCGGACGGCGCGCTCGAGCTGGCGCAGGGCCTGGCGCGGGTCCGTGCGGCTGGCGTGGAGCAGGCCGAGCGCCAGCTCGCGCTCGCCAGCCTCCAGGCGCTGAGCGGCGCGCAGGGCGCGCTCCAGGGGCTGGAATACCTGGACCGCCGCGTAGCCGAGGGTCGCGACCTCCCCGCTGGGCAGGAGCACGGGCGTGCCCACCTCGCGGGTCGGGTCCGCGAAGCGCCAGCGCGCCCGCAGGGCGCCGTCGGCCAGGCCGACCCGGAGCAGCTCACCGCGCGTGACGGCGAGCAGCTCCTCTCCCAGGAGGAGGGGAGGTGCGGTGACCGCGCCCGGCAGGGCGGGTCCCTCGACGAGCAGGCGCCCGTCGGCGCGGCTGCGGATCTCGAGCCGGCGGCCGAGCAGGAACACGTGCTCGCCGCGGGCGCAGACGTAGCGCGCCTCGCCGCGCGGCGCGGTCCAGGCGATCTCGCCCGTGTCGCTCTCGATCGCGATCAGCTCCCCCGCGTCGACCGGGGCGGCCAGGACGACCTCGCCTTCGCCGAGCACGCCCTGGGCGGCGAAGCGCCGCCCGGCCTGGATCAGGGCGCCCTGGCTGCCCTGGGGGACCGCGGGGTAGCGCGTGACCCAGTCCACGTCTCCCGAGGCCGGGTCGACCGCCGCCACGGCCCCGATCCCGGTCGCGACCAGGATCTGGCCCTGAGCGCTGACGGTGGGCGCGGGCAGGGGCGAGCCGACGCCCAGGAAGTCATAGGCGGTGCGCGAAGCGAGGAAGATGTCGAACACGACCTCGCCCTCGCCCGGGTCGAGCCGGACCAGGCGCACGCGGAGGTCGGTCTGGCGGGTCGAGACCGCCACGTAGACGCCGCCCTCGTGGAAGAGGGGCGGGCTGACCCACTCGGCCTCGCGGGCCAGGGTCTGAAAGGCCTCGTCGGTCGCGGCATCCCACAGGCGCTCGCCCGAGCGGAGGTCGAGGGCGACCACGCGCCAGTCCTTCTGGCGCTCGACCTTGGGCGGATCGTCGGCGTTGGCGGCGGGGACCAGCTTGGCGGGTCGGTTGCGGTGCAGGGTCACGAACACGCGCCCGGCGCCCACGGCGGGCCGCAGGGTCAGGGCCTCCAGCCGCGAGACCTGGCTGTCGGGGCCCTGGGTCGAGTAGCTCCAGGCCCGTCCGGCGCCGGGGGCCACGCGCACGGCGCGGATCGTCTTGCTGTCGCTGACGAGGAGCAGCCCGCGCTCGGGGATCAGGACCGCGTCCTGGTAGGCGGGCGGCGGCGCGAGGGACTCGGCCAGGGAGTCGGGCAGCTCGGGGAGCTCGAGGGGCAGCCGGCGCGCGATCCCCCCGGGGTCGAAGCCCTGGGGCAGATCCTTGACCTGCACGGCCACCGGCAGCTGGCCGATCTTGCCCGCCAGCTCGGGGTTCTTGCCGCCCAGCTCCTGATAGGCCGCCAGCGCGGCGCGGGCCTGGGTCCCCTCGCCGCGAATCAGCGCGACCAGCGCCCGCCGCAGGGCGGCGCGGCGGGCCACGGGCTGCTGCTCGGCGGCCCGGGCGCGCAGCTCGACCTGGCGCAGGGCGCGCAGCGCGCGCCCCAGCTCGGCCCGCTCGACCGAGCGCGAGGCCAGGGTCTCGAGCGCTTGGTTGGCGACCGAGGACAAGGGGTAGCGCGCGATCACGCCCTCGATCTGCTCGGGCTCACCGCTGGCGAGGGCCCGCTCGAGGGCGAGCTTGGCCCGCGGGTCGACGGTCAGGCGGTAGCGCTCCTGGGCCTCGGGCGGGAGCTTGCTGATCCGATCGCGCAGGTAGAGGCCGATCCCGCGGTCGACGCCCGGGCCGACCTCGGTGGTGGGCCGGTCGTTGGGCTTCTCGCTGCGACGCCGCTCGAGCTTGGTCTCGAGCTCGAGGTAGAGCCGGACCGCCTGCTCGTAGTCACCGAGGCGCTCCTTGGCGGCCGCCTGGTCCAGCAGGTCGTCCAGCAGCGCGTCGCGCGCCGTGGTCGGCCCCGCGTCCTGGGCCTGAGCGCTGAAGCACGCCAGGAGCAGGGGGGCGAGGAAGAGCGGGAGCCTGCGTTGCATGGATCCTCCGCCGGCGGTGCGAGCCGGCCGCCGGCGATCATAGCGCTGCAGGGGAATTCGTGAGAGGGGAGGGACAGAGAGAGGGCGGGGGGCGCCGCGACGGGGCGACAGCCGCCCTCCTCCTCACCATCACGATGAGACCGCCAGAACATGGGCTATCCTCCTCCCTGTCCCTCCCCCAAGAGGAGCCCCCCAAAATGACTGACGTGCTCGAGATCCTGCGCGCCCGCGCCGAGGCCGAGGAGCGCCCCTTGCTCGCGGCCGCCGCGCGCGCTGCGCTGACCGCCGAGCCCGGCCCCGCGGCCTTGAGCGAGCTCGCCCGCTGCGTGGGCGCCCTCTCAGGTCCCAGCGACGAGCTGGCCGACGACGAGCTGGACGCCGCCGAGGCGCTGGCGCGAGTCGGCCTGGAGAGCGGCGAGGCCGAGCTGACCTGGGACGCCGTGCACCTGATCGGGGAGCTGGGCCTGGAGGGCTTCGAGGACGAGCTGCTCGGGCTGATCGAGGACTCCAAGCAGCCGAGCTCGATCCGGGCGCGCGCGGTCGAGGCCTGGGCCGAGGGAGCCGACGCTGCCCAGGTCAGCGAGCGCCTCGAGGAGCTGCGCACCCAGGACGAGTCGTGGACCGTGCGCCGGGCTGCCAAGGACAGCGCGCACCGGCTCGGCAAGGACGAGACCCTGGGCGGGGACCTCTTCGGCCGCTACGAGGCGCTGATCCGCACCGACCGGCTCCGCACCGAGACCGACGAGGAGGAGCTCAACCCGCGCCGGCTGGCGAACATGGGCCTGCGCCTCCCGGCGGCCTACCAGGTGTTCCTGCTCCGCTGCTTCGCGGGCGGGCGGCTGGTGTTCCTCGAGCTGAGCTCCAGGAACGACCCCGCCGACGCGGGCCACTTCGTGCTCACGACCCCCCGCCGCCTGCTGGGCGAGGTCAGCCAGCGCGTGCCCAGCGACCTGGCCAACTTCAACGAGTACGTCTACACCCGCTACGTCGAGGGCGAGAGCCGCTACGCCAAGGTCGACGAGTCCTACGCTCTGGCCCGCTACGCCGAGCACTACGACCGGGGCTGGATCGACGACGAGGCCTACAACTACGGGGTCCTGCTCTTCGAGTCGGCCTACGCTCAGGAGGACGACGCGGCGCGCGCCGACTTCCTGCTGCGCAGCCGCGACGTGCTGCGGACCTTCAAGCTGCGCACGCCCGAGGAGTGGGAGGCCGTCGACGACCGCCTGCTCGAGGCCGAGGACGAGGTCGAGCGCGATCAGCTCGGCTGGCCCCTGCGCGACACGCCGCGCAAGCCGCTCCTGATCGGCCGCTGGGCGGGCGTCGTCGAGCTGGCCCTCGACCTCGAGGGCCAGGGCGTGTTCGCGCGCGACACCGACGCCGCCGGCAAGCCCTGGCAGCGCGTCGCGCCCTGCCTGAGCGCCTTCGTCAACGGCCCCTCGGTGGGCGGGCTGGGCGAGGAGGACGCGCGCGACCCCCTGACCCTGCTCGGGCAAGCCGAGCAGGCGATCGAGGCCGGCAAGCGGCGCAAGGCGGCCCGGCTCTTCGCCGACGCCCTCGAGCAGGACCACAAGAGCAAGCCGGTCCTCAAGGCCGTCGCGCGCCTCCTGACCCGCAAGGACCTCGAGCCCCTCGACGCGGGCCAGCTCTGCGCCGCGATCATGCTGGAGGGCGATCGCACCAGCGGCGACTCGGTCAAGGCTGCGCTGCAGGCGGTCCCCCCCAAGCGGGCCTTGGCGATGGTCGAGGCGCTCCTGCCCTACGACGAGGCGGGCAGCCAGGTGGCGCTCTTCGTGAACGCCGCGGCCGCCCTGCGCAAGCGGAGCCACGCCGAGGTCAAGGACGCCGCCAAGCGCTCGCGCGAGGGGCGCGGCAAGGTGCACAACCGCACCATGCGCAATCCCTGGTACAAGTGAGCCAGGAGAGGAGGCGCCGATGGCCGTGCGGCAGGTCTGGCTCCGCCACGTCAGCAGCGGGCGGCGGTTCTTGATCGAGATCCCGACGGTCTTTGGCCGCAGCGACGCCTACTACCAGTACACGAGCGACGACATTCGCCCCGATCGCCTCCGCCCCGAGGTGGCCGAAGGGCTCTCGGTCCTCAACTACGTCAAGCTCTGCTCCGACGACCAGGCCTCGCGCACCCACGGCCTGCTCGACCCCAGCGTGCCGGCGCTCTGCGACCTCAACTCGACCAACGGGACCTTCCTGAACGAGCGCGAGGTCCCCAGCCGGGACGGCGAGGCGGGGCCCCTGGTCACGATCTCGGACGGCGACACGCTCCAGATCGGGCGGGCCAGCTTCACGGTCGAGCTGCGCGACGTGGCGCCCGCCGAGGTCCGGGCCGAGGTCGAGCGCGAGCGGCACGCGATCGTGGCCGCCAGCTCGGCCCAGATCGCCCTCGCCGACCAGGCCGCGGCCTTCATGAGCGAGAACAAGGGCTTCACCGTGCACCGCGCGGTCGGCTGGGAGCCCCTCTTCGCGCAGCTGATCAAGATGCAGGAGGCCGTCGACGCGACGGGTCTGTTCGCGGTGGTCCTGGTCGGCAGCTGCCGGGCCTACTCGCTCGACATCGGCGGCGCGCGCGCCTTCGCCGACCTGCTCCCGATGCTGGCGCAGGTCCCCGGCCGCAAGGTGCTCGCCCTCGCCGTCGAGGGCGACCCGACCGCGATCGAGCACTACTTCGCGGCCGAGGCCTACGAGGACATGGTGCTCCTGACCGGCCCCCTCGGCGCCATGGAGCGCGACGGAGCGCTGATCTCGCCGACGCTCCAGAGCCGGCTCCTGACGGCGCACAACCTGAACGAGGTCGCCAACCCCCTCGACGGCCTGGACGCGCTGGTGGCCGAGAGCACCAACATCCTCAAGGTCGACTGGGTCGATCAGATCCGCGGCCCGCTGAACGTGACCTTCGGCAAGCGCGAGCGCAGCGACGACATGAACCTGAGTCACTCGCTGCGCTTTGGGAGCTCGACCTTCCGGTTCTAGGCATGGCTGAGGGATCGAGTTCGCGCGCGACGACCGAGACCGAGCCCGAGCCCGAGGGCCCGGCGACCGCGGCCGAGCCCGAGCGCCCGACGACCGAGTCCGAAGGCCCGACGACCGAGTCCGAAGGCCCGACGACCGA
>CALDQK010000254.1 GCA_937911525.1 uncultured bacterium | reverse complement strand
CGGCAGGCCGCGAGCCAGGTCCCGGCGGTGCTCGGCTGCAGCAGCTCTTGCTGGGCCAGTCCGAGCATGAAGGCCAGCAGGTGCTTGCAGGGGTGGACGCCGCCGCCCCAGCCCTGGCCTGGGCACTCGGCTACCTGCCCGCTGTAGGCGATCGTCCCGCAGGCGTAGCGCCCTCCCTCCGTGACCAGGAGCCCGTAGTCGGAGCCGCTCGAGGAGGGGAAGAGCCCCTGGGCCTGGCCCTGCTCGACCTTGACCACCAGCCGCACGGGCTTGCTCGTCAGCAGCTTGACCGCCTTCTTGACCCGCTTGGCGTCCTCTCCCTTCTGGAGCTGGACGAGCAGCCCGCCCATGTCGAGCCAGGCCTCCGCCTGCTCTTCGCCGGCGTCGGGGGTGGCGGCGACCAGGCTCATGAAGGTGTCCTCCGGGATCAGCCGCAGGGCTGCTCCGGCGGAGATCCGCTCGCGGGCTGCCTTCTCGGCCGCGGCCTTGCCCTTGCCGCGCCGGTTGCCGATCACGACGAAGTCCACGTCGTCGCTGACGCGCTCCGCGACCTCCGCGCCGAGCGCCCGGACCATGGCGGCCAGCCCGTCCAAGCCACCCGGTGCGCACTCGAAGCCCCCCGCGAACACGAAGGAGCAGCCGCGTAGGTCGGGTCGCAGGAGCACGTGCAGGCCCGCCTCGTCGAGGATCTCGAGGCTGGCGCCCTCGGCCCGCAGCGCCGCGCCGGCGCGCTTCGCGGCGGCCTTGCCTTTCTCGCGGCCCTGGCCGAGCACGAGGTAGTCGAGCTTGGGGCTGACCTCTTCGACCAGCAAGGCGCCGCGGCGCCGGAGCTCGTCGCCTGGGTCAGTGCCGAGGAAGTGGGCCGGCCAGGGGGCCTTGTAGCCCTTGAGCAGGAAGCGCTTCCCGCTCAAGTCGGGCGGCTCGGGCAGGCTCGGCGCCGCGCGCCGCTTGGCGGCCAGCCACTGGAGGCGGTTCTCTTCGCTCGGATCGGCCTGGTAGGCGCGCTCCAGCTGTCGGAGGCGGGCGTCGCTCATGATCCCGAGAGCCGCTCGAGGAGGAGCCGCGCCAGCCGGTCGGGATCGCGCGGCTCGAGGGCGTAGCGCGCGCGCACGCAGGGCTTGTCGAGCTCTAGCAGACGGCCGAGGTCGATCGGCGTGCCCGCCACCACGACCTCCGCCGGCGTGGCCGCCAAGGTCGCGCTCAGGTCGCGGCGTTGCTCCTCGCCGTAGCCCATGGCCGGCACGACAGGGCCGAGGTGCGGGAAGCGGGCGAAGGTCTCGCGCAGGCTGCCCACGGCGTGGGGGCGGGGATCCACGAGCTCGGCTCCGGCGGCCTGCGCCGCGACGTAGCCGGCGCCGGAGGGCATGCCGCCGTGGGTTAGGGTCGGGCCGTCGTCGACCACGACGACCGGCTTGCCCGCCAGCGCCGCGGCGTCGTCGAGGCGCACCGGCGAGCTCGCCTCGTGCAGCGCGGCCGCCGGGTTGAGGCGCGCCAGCGCCTCGCGCAGGGCCTCGAGCGCGGCGGGCTCGGCCTGGTCGACCTTGTTGATCAGGAGCAGGTCGGCGGCGCGCACGTTGGCTTCGCCCGGGTGGTAGCGCTCGACGTGATCGGCCCGCAGGGGGTCGACCACGGTCAGGTGCAGGTCGGCGGCCAGGAAGGGGAGGTCGTTGTTCCCGCCGTCCCAGAGCACGACGTCGGCGTCCTGCTCGGCCTGCGCGAGGATCCGCGCGTAGTCGACGCCGGCGTAGATCGTGAGGCCCTCTTCGAGGTAGGCCTCGTATTCCTCGCGCTCCTCGATCGTGCAGGCGTGGCGCTCGAGGTCTTCGTAGCTCGCGAAGCGCTGCACGGCCTGGGCGGCCAGGTCGCCGTAGGGCATCGGGTGTCGAATCGCGGCCACGCGCTTGCCGGCCGCGACCAGCCGGCGCGCGATCCAGCGGGCGGTCTGGCTCTTGCCGCAGCCCGTCCGCGCGGCGCAGACCGCGACGACGGGCCTCTGGCTGCGCAGCTGCGTGCGGCGCGGTCCCAGCAGCGAGAAGGAGGCGCCGGCCGCCAGCGCGCGCGAGGCGAGGTGCATCACGTGCTCGTGGCTGACGTCGGAGTAGCTGAACACCACCTCCTCCACGTCGTGCTTGGCGATCAGCTCTTCGAGCCGTTCCTCGGCCACGATCGGGATCCCCTCGGGGTAGTCCTCGCCCGCCAAGGAGGCCGGATAGCGGCGCCCCGCGATATCGGGGATCTGGGCGGCGGTGAAGGCCACGACCCGCACGTTGGGGCGCCCGCGGAAGCAGGTGTTGAAGTCGTGGAAGTCGCGCCCCGCGGCGCCCAGGATCACGACCGGCCGTGGTTCCAGCATGGCTCGCTCCTCGCGTCTCCGCGCAGCCTACCCAAGCTCGAAGCCCAACTCGGCGAGCAGGTCGCCGTCGAGCGGGGTGGGGTCGATCACGCAGTCATTGCTCCTCGAGGCGAGCGCGCCCTGTCGGGCTATTCGACCGTGAAGTCGGTGTCGCGACCCTCGCCGCCCTCCTCGCCGTCGGCGCCGAGGGTGCTGACCCGGACCGTGCTGCCCTCGATCTCGATCAGGTAGTCGTTGCCCCAGGGGTCGGCGCGCTGCCCCTCCTGCCAGATCCCCTCCGTGACGAGGTCGTCCATGCTGGTCGGCCACTCGCCTTTCTTGGCGTTGTAGCTGGTGCAGGCCTTCTGGATCCCTTGCATCGTCGTGCGGATCTTGGCGCGCGCGCCGGCGCCGAGGGCGTTGTTGGCCGAGGTGTCCACGCCCTTGGGCGTCGGGGCCCCGCCGCCGGACTGGGGACAGCCCGCGAGGGCTGCGCTCAGGACGAGCGCGGCGCAGGGTCGGGCGACGAGGGATGCGAAGCGCTTCATGAGGCCTCCTGGGCGTAGGACGCGGAGGCTACCACGCGGCGCTATCCTCTCTGCGGCAGGAAGGCGGCGGGTCATGAGCGAGGAAGGGGCGCCGGAGGAAGCGAGCGCGGCAGGGCCTGGCGCTGGCGCGGTCGACCCCATGCGCGGGCTGCTGCGTCGGACGGCGATCTTCCGCGGGTTCGTGATCGGGCTCTGCGGGGTGTCGTTGATCTGTGACGTGCTGCTGACCAGCGGGCTGGTTCAGGTCCAGGACCTCGCCTACAGCGGAGGCCCCTGCATGTGGGGCCTGCTGGCGCTCCCCGCGGGCGCCTGCGCCGCCGCCTTCCGCATCGAGGGCAGGACCCCCAGCGCGTGGCTGGGCCACGTGGGCGCGATCGCCTGCGGGTGCTTGCTCCTCTGTCCAGCGCTCTTCGGAGTGCCGCTCCTGCTGGCCTGGATCGCCCCCGCCGCGCGGCGCGCCTACGGCATGGCCTGACCAGAGGGACGGCGAGTACACGCGGAGCGGCGCGAGACGCTGGCCGTATACTCCGCCGAGTCAGTGTGAGCCCGCCGGCCCTGGACACGGAAAGCATGCACTCCGCCGAGCACTTGCAGGAACTGGGGTCGCGCCTGACCCGGCTTCGCGACGAGGCCCTGGCGCTCGTCGAGCAGCACCGCGCGCGCGTGGAGAGCGTCCACCCCACCTTCCGGGAGAGCGCCCGGAACCTGCTCCACTACCTCGCCTTGCGCGCGCACGACGTCCGCGCGCTGCAGTCGGAGCTCAAGCAGCTGGGGCTCTCGTCCTTGGGGCGGAGCGAAGCGAACCTGGTGGCCGGGCTGGAGGCGGTCAGCGCGATCCTGGCGCAGCTGCAGGGGCAGCCGCCTCCCAGCGCGAGCGAGCAGGTCGGCTTCGCGCGCGGGGTCGAGCTCCTGCTGAAGCACACCGAGGAGCTGCTCGGCCCCCCGCCGGCGGGGCGCGAGACGCGGATCATGGTCACGCTCCCCGGCGCGGCCGCCGACGACTACGGCCTCGTGCGCGACCTCGTCGCGGCCGGCATGGACCTGGCGCGGATCAACTGCGCGCACGAGACCCCCGCCGCCTGGCGGCGCATGGTTGAGCACGTGCGCCGCGCAGCGGGCGAGCTGGAGCGCTCCTGCCGCATCGAAATGGACCTCGGCGGGCCCAAGCTCCGCACTGGAGCGCTGCGCCCCGGGCCGCAGGTGGTGCGGGTTCGGCCGCGGCGCGACGTGCGCGGCTGCGTCGTGGCGCCCGCGCGGGTGTGGCTCGCGCCGGAGGGAGCCTTGCCCGAGGGGGATCAAGCCGACGCCGTGTTGCCGGTCGCGGCCGAGTGGATCGCGCGGGCGCAGCCAGGGGATCAGATCCGCTTCAAGGACACACGCGCCAAGAAGCGCAAGCTGAAGGTCGTCGAGCTCCAGGGGCCTGGCCTGTGGGCCGAGGTTCGCCGCACGGCCTACGTCGAGGCGGGGACCAAGCTCACCCTGCGGACCGCCAAGGGCGGCGAGCACGCCACGCGGGTCGGGGCGCTCCCCCCGGCGCCGCAGCCGATCGTGCTGGAGGTCGGCGACGAGCTCGTCCTGCACGCGGCGCAGACGCCGGGGCGGCCGGCGCGCTACGACCGGGACGGCCGCCTGCGGGAGCCCGCGCACGTCGCCTGCACCCTGCCGGAGGCCCTCGCGAGGATCCGGGAGGGCGAGCTGGTCCACTTCGACGACGACCGGATCGAGGGCGTCGTGCGCGAGGCGAGCGCCGAGCAGCTGCGGCTCGAGATCACGCGGGCCCGCCCGCGGGGGAGCCGGCTCTGGGGCGACAAGGGGATCAACTTCCCCGACAGCGAGCTGAGCGTTCCGGGCCTGACCAGCCTCGACCGCGAGCACCTCGAGGTCGTGGCCGAGCTCGCGGACGCGGTCGCGATCTCCTTCGTGCGGGAGCCGGAGGACGTGGACGCGCTGCGGGAAGAGCTCGACCGCCTCGGCGCGGAGAGGCTCGGGATCGTGCTCAAGATCGAGACGCGCCGGGGCTTCGAGCAGCTGCCCTGGCTGCTGCTCGCCGCCATGCGCAACCACGCGGCGGGGATCATGATCGCGCGCGGCGACCTCGCCGTGGAGGCGGGCTGGGAGCGCCTGGCGGAGCTGCAGGAGGAGCTGCTGTGGTTCGCGGAGGCCGCGCACGTGCCCGTGATCTGGGCGACCCAGGTCCTGGAGGGCCTGGCGAAGCGAGGGCTGCCGACGCGCGCCGAGATCACGGACGCCGCCATGGCCGTGCGAGCGGAGTGCGTCATGCTCAACAAGGGACCGCACGTGGTCGACGCGATCCGCGTCCTGGACGACATTCTGCGGCGAATGCAGGACCACCAGCAGAAGAAGACCGCCATGCTGCGGAGCCTGGAGGGGCCGCGCGCCCTGCGGGAGCAGGGCCTCTCGGCCTCCTGCGGAGGGGGCGCTCCCCGGCGCTCGTAGGGAGCCCGGGAGGGCGAGCGGGCACGCTGTGAAGTAGAACGCAGGCATGGCTGAGCCGAGCGACCCCCTCGCCTCTGAGGACGCAGCGGGTTCCCCACCCGAGAGCCCGCAGCGTCCGCGCAGCGGCTTGGCGCTCGCTGGGTGGGTGCTCTTGGCGCTCCTGGTGTTCACCTTGAACACTCAGCCCCCCAGCGGCCACGCGACCTGGGGAGTGGACCCGAGCTGGCAGCAGGCGCTGCAGTATTGCCACGCCGAAGGTCTGCAGGCGGGGGTCGACTTCGCCCTCTCCCACGGGCCGCTCGGGTTCACCCGCTCGCCCTACTTCCACCCCGCCACCTACTGGGCCAACCTGGCGTGGACCTTGCTCTACGGCGCCGTGCTCACCGGAGCGGTGCTGGGGCTGTGCTCCACCTTGACGCTCCCCTGGCGCTTCCCCCTGATCGCCGTCGCCCTCTTGCAGGCGCCGGCCTCCGGCGACCTCCGCCTGCTGCTGGTCGCGATCCTGCCGACCCTGTGGGCGCTCCGCTCGACCCGGGGCGGTGCCTGGCCGAGCCTGGCCGTCTGCGCCTGGCTGGGCGTCCTGGCCCTGGTCAAGCACACCCTGCTCTTCCTGAGCCTCCCCGCGCTCGCCCTGCTGGTCTACAAGACCTGGAGAACCCAAAAGCCCTTCGCGCTCGCGCTGCCCTTGACCTGGTTGCTCTCGCACGTCCTCGCCTGGGTCGCGCTGGGTCAGTCCCTCGGCGCCTATCCCGCCTACCTCGGCTGGGTGAAGGAGTTCGCCGGCTTCTACGGCCCGGGCGCCGGGAGGGCCGGACCGACGTGGGAGCTCGTGCTCGGCCTCGCCTGCCTGGCCTCGCTCGGCGCCTACGCCCTGATCTGCCTGCGCGAGCTCCCCGAGCCCGACGAGCGCCCCGCGCTCGCCTTCCTGATCGTCCTGGCGCCCCTGAGCTTCAAGATGGGCTTCGTGCGACACGACGTGCTGCACACCTTCCAGTTCTTTGGCCTGTGGCTGGCGCTGAGCCCCTTCCTGCTCCCCGCCGAGCGGAGCGCCCGGCGCGCGCTCTCGGCCAAGCTGACCCTGGGCCTCGTGCTCCTGGGGGCGCTCACGCAGCTGTCCTTCATGCGCCGCGTCCACCCCGTGGCGCGCGGCAACACGGCGCTGCAGCTGCTCTCGGGGCCCGAGACGCTGCGAGCCCGCGAGCTCGTGCGCATGCGCGCGCTGAAGGAGGAGACTCCGCTCCAGCGCATCGCGGAGATCGTCGGGCAGGATCCCGTGGACGTGTTCACCTTCTCCTGCGGCGCGGCGATCCTCTACGAGCTGAACTGGCGGCCGCGCTTCACCCTCCAGAGCTACGTGGCCTACTCCCCACGTCTGGCCGAGAAGAACGCCGCGAGCCTGAGCGGGGACAGCCCCCCCCAGCACGTCGTGATGGCGTGGCTCTGCTTGGACCAGCGCCTGGCGACCACCGAGGACGGGCCGGCGCTCCTCGAGCTGCTGGCGCGCTACGAGCTCGTCTATCGCCATCCCAGCGGGCTCTGCCTGCTGACTCGCCGCGCTGTCCCTCGAGCGGCGCCCGAGCAGCTCCTGGGGAGCTTCGAGCCCGCCCTCGGCGAGTGGGTCGAGCTCGGCTCCCTGGGCGCCGGCGCGAAGAGCATGCGCGTGGAGCTCGATCTCTCGCTGGCGGGCAGGCTCTACGCCCTCGCCCTGCGCGGGCCAGGCGTGTTCCTCGAGGTTCGGATCAAGGGGGGTGACGTGGGGCGCTTCCGGCTGCCCTTGCCCCTGGCGCGCTCGCGCTTCTTGATCGATCCGCTGGTCCGCTCCGGGAAGGACTTCCAAGGGCTCTTCGCCGGTGAGCTGCCCCTCGGCGAGGTGGAGGCCGTGCGCCTCGTCCCCAACGAGGTCGGCGCGTGGGCCCACGCCGATCGCGCAAAGCTCGAGGTCTACGCCGCGCCGGCGGTGGCCCCAGCGCGCTGAAGGCTTCCACGAGTCGCTCTGGGCCTCGACCCGGTCGTCAGGGCGCGGACCCAGCGCTACCGTAGGAGCCATGCTGCGCCTCGCACTCACCCTCCTCCTGCTCAGCGCGACCGCTTGCGCCTTCTCCCCCGACCCCGAGCGTCGCAACGCCGAGCTGGTCGGGGTCGCCCCGCTGCTCTCCGCGGGAGCGATCGAGGTCGTGGCCGAGCTGCCCGCGCCGCCGGGCAACCTGGCCCTCGCCGCCGACGGCCGCGTGTTCTTCACCTACCACCCCGAGGCGGGGCCCGACACGCCCGCGCGGGTCGCCGAGCTCTCGCCCGACGGGAGCGTGCGGCCCTTCCCCAACGAGGCCTGGCAGCGACCGCGCGAGGGCCCGCACTTCGTCACGCCGCTGGGGGTTCGGATCGACGCGCGCCAGCGCCTGTGGGTGCTCGATCACGGCGACTACGGCGACGAGACCCCCGCGCTCTACGCCTTCGACCTGAAGACTCGCGCCCTGGTGCACCGCTTCGACTTCCCCAGCGAGGTCGCCGGCTGGGGCTCCATGCTCAACGACCTCGTCGTGGACGCCGAGCGCGGCTGGGTCTACATGGCCGAGCCGGGCCCCTACACCTTCGACCCTGCCCTGATCGTCTACTCGATCGGGCGCCGCCGAGCCTGGCGCGTGCTCGAGGACACGGACCCCGTCTCTGCCCTCGATCAGCACCTGGTCGTTCAGGGGCGCTTCATGAAGGTCTACGGGCTGCCGCTCCAGATCGCGATCGACACGATCGCCCTCAGCCCGGACGGCGAGACCCTCTACTTCGGCCCCCTCAGCGGCGACCAGCTCTACCAGCTCCCGACCGCGCGCCTGCGCGCCCTGAGCAGCGGAGACCAGCCCGAGGAGGCGCTGCTGGCGGAGGTCAGGCCGCTGGGCAAGAAGCCGACCAGCGACGGCGGCGTGGCCGACGCCCGCGGCGTCTACCTGACCGCGGTCGAGCACGACGCGCTCGCCGTCCTGCGCCTCGACGGCCGGCTGGAGTCGCTGGTCCAGAGCCCCGAGCTGCTCGCTTGGCCCGACGGCCTCGCGCTCTCCCAGGACGGGCGCTGGCTCTACGCCTCGGTCAGCGAGCTCCACCACGTGATCGGGTTGGACAGCGAGGAGGTGGGTCGGCACGCGCCCTTTCGGATCGTGCGGGTGGCGCTGCCGGAGTAACGATCTGCTCCCTCAGGGCGACAAGGGCCTCTCCCTTTGGGTATTCTGACCGCCGGCTGGGAGGCTTCATGAGCGACGAATTCGAGCGGCCGAAGCCGCCGCGCAAGGCGCTGAGCGTCCACGAGTTACGCCGCGTGGTCACGGCCCGGCACAAGATGCTGGCGGGCTCCAAGGAGCCGGACGAAGCCATGGCTCTGATCGAGGACGAGTATGGCTGCGATCACGACAGCGCCGAGCGCTTCGTCGAGTGGCTCCGCGGCGGCCCGATCACCGAGCCCCCCAGCAAGGGCGCCGTCGAGCGCGTTCACGTCTCCACCGACCCCGAGACCGGGGAGGAGACCAAGCTCGAGACCCAACCCGGTTCGATCCCTCCCCGCCCCGTCTGAGTCGAGCAGCGCGCTGTCCACCTCATTGAGAATGCCTCGCTTCGCTCCGCTCGAGCGAACGCCTCACCTCGCCCGCGAGCTCTAGGAGCACCGTGTCCGTCGTTGCTATCACGGGTGTCTCGGGTTGCCTGGGCAGGAACCTGCTCATGCAGCTCGAGGTCGACGACGAGGTCGAGCGCGTCATCGGCGTCGACCGCGCGGATCCTCCCCAGGCGGAGGAGTCGCCCAAGCTGAGCTTCTTCCGCCGGGACCTCGCGCAGTCCCTCGGCACCCTGTTCAAGGACCACGGCGTCCGCTTCGCGGTGCACCTCGCCGGCGCCGACGAGCGCGAGCTCGAGGCCGACCCCGAGGTCGAGCTGCGCACGACCAGGACCTTCCTCGCGGCCTGCGGCGAGGCCGAGGTCGAGTCGGTGTGCGTGCTCTCCTCGGCCTTCGCCTACGGGGCGAACCCGGACAACGAGATCCTGCTCGAGGGGACGCTGCTGCGGCCCAACCCGGCCTTCCGCAGCGCCTGGAGCAAGGCGCAGCTCGAGGAGCTCTGCTACGACTGGGTCAAGGAGCACCCCACGACGGCGCTCCAGATCGTGCGGCCCTGTCCGATCCTGGGTCCGACGAGCAAGAGCTTCTTCACTCGCCTGCTCAACTCGCCGCGGATCTTCGTCCCCAGCGGTCGAGATCCGCTGCTCCAGTTCGTGCACGAAGACGACGTGACCCGCGCGATCCACCGGCTGGTCAAGTCGGGCTCCTTCGGCGTGTTCAACCTGGCCGGAGACGGGCCGCTCCACCTCTCACAGATCGCCCAGCTGGCAGAGCAGCGGCTGGTCTCGCTGCCGCTCTCGCTGCTGCGCGCGGGCGCGACGCTGGGCTGGAAGCTGGGGCGCAGCGACGTCCCGCCCGCGTTCGTCGACTACTTCGTCCATCCCTGGCTGGTGGCGGCGATGAAGGTCCGCAACCAGGCCTACTTCGTGCCCCGCTACGACAGCGCTGACGCGCTCCTGGACTACCTCGAGCACCGCGCAGGGGTCGAGCTGCAGCCTGCGCCGCCCTCGCGCGTCCTCCCCGAGGACGATGTGCCCACCGAGCGCCTCGACCCCGACTTGGCCTTCGCCGCGGTGGGAGCGGATGGCCTGGTGGCGGGCACCTTCGCGGACGAGCTGGATGAGGACCTCGAGGATGAGGAGCTCGACGACGACCTCGACGAGGAGCTCGACGAGCTCGAGGTCGACGAGGAGGACGAGGAGGACGAGGACGAGGACGAGGACTCGACCGAGACCG
>CALDQK010000253.1 GCA_937911525.1 uncultured bacterium | reverse complement strand
GACGACGACCTCGACGACAGCGACGAGGCGCCGGTCGCCAAGAAGAGCAAGAAGACGTCCAAGAAGCAGGACGAGAGCGACGAGGACGAAGCCTTCGACGACGACGACGACGAGGACGAAGCCCTCGACGACGACGACGACGACGACGACGAGGACGAAGCCCTCGACGACGACGACGAGGACGAGGACGAGGAGGGCGAGAGCGACGAAGGGGCAGCCCTCGACGACGAGGGCGACGCTCCGGACGAAGAGAGCGAAGAGGCTGCCGCCGCGGGCGGCGAGAAGAAGGGCTTCTTCGGGCGTCTCTTCGGCGGGAAGAAGAAGGGGGCTCCCCCTCCCCGCAAGAAGACCGGCAAGCTGGGCGCCAAGAAGAAGACCGGCAAGCTGGGCGCCAAGAAGAAGACCGGCAAGCTGGACGCCAAGAAGAAGACCAGCAAGAAGGCGCCCGCCGCCAAGGCTGGCAAGAAGTCGGGCAAGAAGAAGGTGGACAACTCGAAGCTGCAGGAGATGGCTAAGAAGCGCCGCTCCAAGCGCTTCGGCCGCTAGCGCGTCCTAGGCTTCAGCCTCGAGAGAGCGCGGCTTCGGCCGCGCTCTCTGCGTTCCGGAGCTACTCGGCGCTGATCGGGTTGTAGGCGAAGGCGAGGTCCTCGACGACCCGCCCGGCCCCGAGGTGCTCCACGATGATTCGCTCGAGCCCAGCCGGATCGACCGCGCGGTACCACACGCCCTCGGGGTAGACGATCAGGATCGGCCCGCCGCAGCAGATCCGCAGGCAGCTGACGCGGCTGCGCGCCACGATGTTGGGCCGCAGGACGCCCTGGTTCTCCAGCTCCTTGAGCCGCGTCTTGAGGTAGCCCCAGGTCTCGAGCCCCTGCGTCTCGCTGCAGCAGCTCGGCCCCGCGCAGAGCAGCAGGTGGCGCTGGATCCCGCCCACCCCGAGGGTGGCCGCGATCCGGGCGGGGGCGTCGTCTCGTTCGCTCATGGCTGGAGCTTAGCCCCGAGCGCACTCCTTGTCGCCGCAGGCGACGAGGCCCGCGAAGCGGGCCACCGAAAGCCGGGAGGAGGGGGAAGGAGCGTCGCCGAGCGGGCCAGCTTCGTTACCATGCCCCCATGAGCGACACCGATCACTCGGATGCCGACCGGCTCTTTGGCGAGCTCGCCGTGCGGCTCTACCTGACCACCCGCCGCGACCTCTCGCGGGCGCTCAAGGCCCAGCGCGACGCGCGCGACGCCGGCGGCTCGCCCGCGATCGGCGAGGTGATGGTCGGCCTCGACATGCTGAGCGAGGACCAGGTCCAGGCCGTCCTCGAGGCGCAGCAGGTCTACGACGACACGACCGTCGAGACCCTCTACGGCAAGCTCGCGGTCAAGAACGGGTTCATCACCCAGAGCGACCTCGAGGCGGCCCTCAAGATCCAGCAGCGGACCGGGCGTCGGCTGCGGGTCGGCGAGGTGCTGGTCAAGAAGAGCTACATGACCTGGGAGCAGCACGAGGCGATCCTGGCCGCGCAGGAGCGGATCCTGGCCGGTCTGGCGCGCAAGCGGCAGCAAGCGGAGCAGGGCGAGCCGCCGGCCGATGCGCCCCCCGAGACGGCGCCCCCCGAGACGGCGTCCCCGGAGACGGCGCCTCCCGAGACGGCGCCTCCCGAGACGGCGTCTCCCGAGACGGGCAAGGTCACCCTCCGGCCCCCCGGCAGCTGAGCCCACCCCTTGCGTGATCTGCGGGCCTGGGATTTGCTAAGTCCTGCGTAGGCCGGGAGAGCGCGCCAAGCCGCGGCACGCAACCGCACGCCGCGGCGGCACGCAGCAGAAGGAGAGCCCGTGGGCAAGGTCGTCCTCGAGCAGATCAGCAGCCAGAGCTTCGAGCACCCGGCCGACCGCGCCGCCCTCGACGCGCTCAAGAAGACCGTCGGCTTCGACCGCCTGATGCGCGCGATCGCCAAGTACGGCGCGGACCGGATCTGGCGGATCGTCAACGAGTCGAGCAACCTCCGGCTCAGCAAGCAGCAGGTCGGCTCGGTCTACGCGATCCACGAGGAGGTGTGCCGCGTGCTCGACGTCGAGCCGCCGCCCCTCTACCTGCAGCACGACGTGCGGGTCAACGCCTACACGGCGGGGGTCGAGGACCCCTTCATCGTGGTCACCTCGGGCCTCGTCGAGGGCTTCAGCGACGAAGAGATCGCCTGCGTGATCGGCCACGAGATGGGCCACATGCTCGCGGGCCACGTGCTCTACGGAATGGTCGCGCGCAGCCTGGGCTCGATCCTGATGATCCTGGGCAACTTCGGCCCGCCCCTGCTCGGCCCCCTGCTCGAGATGAGCATCCTCTCGGCGCTGATGTATTGGCAGCGCTGCGCCGAGCTGACCGCCGACCGCGCGGGCCTGCTCGCCGTGCAGGACCCCGAGACCGCGCTGCGGGTCGAGATGAAGCTCTCGGCCGGCCCCGGCAGCCGGATCTCCAAGGAGCTGAGCCTCGAGGCCTTCATGCAGCAGGCCCGCGAGTTCGAGGAGCGCGAGGCCGACAAGACCGACTCCATGTGGCGCGCGATGCTCGAATACGAGCGCAGCCACCCCTGGCCGGTCAAGCGCGCCAGCGAGCTCGACGCCTGGGTCCGCGCGGGCGACTACGAGGCGATCCTCAAGGGCGGCTACCAGCGCCGCGCCGGCGCCGTGACGGCCCTCGAGCACCTCCCCCGCGACGAGAGCGACCCGACCGAGGCCCTGGCCGCCAAGGCCGAGGTCGCGATCCGGGCCGCCCTCGACCGCTGCTACGGCGTCCACGTCTCGCCGCGGATCCCCGAGGACACGCTGCACCTCGCGCTGGGCGCCTACGCCGACAGCCTCGAGCCCGGCGAGCGGGTGCTCGCGCTCTACGACCGCACGGTCACCGGCAACGGCGAGCGCGGGATCCTGCTCACCGACCGACGCGTGTTCACCAGCTCCTCGCCCAAGCGCGGCGTCTACCACCGCGACGTGGCGGAGGTCACCCCCAGCGGCGGCGGCCTGTTCAGCGACCCCGGCCTGAGCGTGGGCCCCCTCGAGCTGCGCTTCCACACCCGCTCGATCCGCGACGCCTTCGCCGACGCGATCCAGGGCTCGGCCACCGCCTTCCGCGGCGGCTAGCCCTGAGAGTGGACTCCTCGCTGCAAGAGCTCGAGCGCCGCTATCGCGAAACCGGCTTGGAGGAGGACGAAGCCGCCTGGCTACGCGCACGCATGCAGGCTGGTGGCCTCGGAGCTGACCAGGTCCGGCTCGCGGCCCTGTGCGGGCACAGCGCTGCGGCCCTATCGCTCGAAAGGGGTGAGAGTCGCCCAGCCGATTTCCCTTCGTGGCTGAGCCATGTTCGGAGCCACGGGGCCGAAGCCGAGCGCCGAGCCCACCTCGCCGCTGCCCGCGAGTCGCTTCGAGTCCGGAACCGGGAGGCAGAGCTGCACGGGGCAGAGGACGACATCGCGGAGCATCCCAGCCTTCTGCTGGAGCTGGCAGAAGAGCTCCTCTTCGAGCCGGAGGATCCCGAGTTGCAGGACTTCTTGGGAGGTCTCGCGAGCACCCAGGACGCCTGGGAGTGGACGAACGACGTCAGCGAATCTGCCATGTGGGCTCTGAACCTGATCTCTGCGCTGGGCAACTCAGAAGACGACCTGGACTGGTCCAACCTCCTCCTCGAGGCGCTCTACGAGGAGCGCGCGAGGGCGGTGGTCTCTGCTGAACTCGTGCCCTGGGTCCTTGGTTACCACGACCCCGTTCTAGAGCGCGTTCGAGCACGCAGGGCGGAGAACCACACCAAGGCCGAACATCGACAGCGGGGCAGCCGTTGAGCTGGCCCGTCGCTGCCACGTGCTCGGCTGAGTAGTCCTTTCCGTCAAGGCGACGCAGCCGACGCGCCGATAGCCACGATATGGACCATGCCGTGGCTTCTTTCCTGGACGTGCTCGAGGTCGAGCAGGACGCCTCTCCCCACACCCTGGCGGCCTACCGGCGCGACCTGCGCTCGCTGCTCGAGGTGCTGCCCGAGGGGACCGACCCCGCCGAGGTCACGCCTCAGGACCTGCGTCGCTTCCTCAGCGCGCTGAACGAGCGGGGCCTCAGCCCGCGCAGCGTGGCGCGCAGCGTGGCGGCCTTGCGCTCGCTCTTCCGCTACCTCCTGCGCGAGCGCTGGATCGAGCAGGACCCGACCGAGTCGATCGCGCCGGCGCGCATGGGCCGCCCGATCCCGCGGGTGCTCAGCGCCGACCAGGTCGAGGCGCTCCTGGCCGCGCCGCGGGGGCGCGCCCCGCTGGCGCTGCGGGACCGGGCCCTGCTCGAGCTGCTCTACGCGACCGGGGCCCGCGCCAGCGAGGCGGCGGGTCTCTCGCTGCGCGCGATCGAGGAGTCCCTCGCCAGCCCCGAGCCGATCGCGCCGCTGCGGGTCGAGGGCAAGGGGCGCAAGGAGCGGGTCGTCCTGCTGGGCGAGCGGGCTCGCGCCGCCTTGAGCGACTACCGCGACCACGGCCGCACCCGCCTGGCCGCGCGCCGGGTCGGGCGCGCGGCGGGGCGCTTCCTGCTCAGCCGGACCGGGCGCGGGCTCTCGCGGGTCGACGTGTTCCGGATCGTGCGCCGCGCGCTCGTGCGCGCCGAGCTCCCGCCCGGCGCAGCCTCGCCGCACACGCTCCGGCACAGCTTCGCGACGCACCTCGTCGAGCGCGGCGCGGACCTGCGCGTGGTCCAGGAGCTGCTCGGCCACAGCCGAGTCACCACGACCCAGATCTACACCCACCTCGACGGCAGCCGCCTGGCGCGCGTCCACCAGGCGCACCACCCGGACCTCTAACGATCCTCCGCGCCGCCGAGGGGGTAAGGTCGCCTCGTGAGCGCGACCCCAGCCACTCCCCTGGTCTCGGCCACGCCGCGCGCCCCGGAGCGCCCGCGGCGGCGGCGCTGGCTGTGGGTCACGCTGGCGCTCCTGGTCGCGCTCCCGCTGGCCATGGCGCTCGCCGTCGAGCGCGCCCCCGCCGCGGCCTTCGAGCCGCAGCCGCTCCCGCCTGCGCTCGCTGAGCGCTTCGCCTACCCCGAGCAGGGGACGCCCGCGCCGGTCGAGGACGAATTCTCGCGCTCGCGCGGCTGGGGCTACGAGAGCCGCTGGATCAAGCTCTCGGTCACGCGCCCCGACGACCCCCGCGGCAGCCACCAGGTGCAGCTGATCCACTACCGCAGCGCGCGCCCCGCGCCGCGCCCGGCCGTGTTGATCACGCCGATCCACGGCGGCCGCCAGCCAGTGGCGCGGATCCTGGCGCCGATGCTTGCCCGGCGCGGGATCGACGCCGCGATCGTGCTCCGCGGCGAGCGCTACTTCGAGTTCACCGAGCCGCCCGCCGCGCTGGAGCGGATCCTGCGGACCGCGGTCCTGGACCGTCGTCGGGTCCTGGACTGGCTCGAGCGCGAGCCCGAGCTCGACCCGGGGCGGATCGGGGCGATCGGGG
>CALDQK010000252.1 GCA_937911525.1 uncultured bacterium | reverse complement strand
GATCCCGGTCAAGGGCGAGCCGATCCCGGCCCGCACCCAGGCCACCTCGAGCTCGAGCTGGACCCGCTCGGCGCTGGCGCCGCTGACGCGGGCGCGGACCTCGCTCTGCAGCGAGAAGAGCGCCTTCTGGTCGGACTCGTCGTAGCCGAGCTCGAAGCGGAGCTCCTCGCCCTCGCTCAGCGCCCACAGCGGCTGGGCGAGGGGCCTGGGCGTCGCGCTCGGCCGGCGCGTCACCCTGGGGGCGGTCGAAGGGCTGGGCGCGGGCGCCCGCTCCGCGCGCCCTCGAAGAGCGAGCGCGACCAGCAGCAAGAGGCCGAGCGCGGCGGCGACGCCGGCCAGCAGGGGTCCCTTGGAGCTGGGGCGCTCCGGCGCGCGCGCGGCGCGTGTCCCCGCCAGGAAGCGGTCCAGGTCGTCTCGCAGCGCCTCGGCGCTGGCGTAGCGGTCCGCGGGGTCCTTGCTCATGGCGACCTGCACGATCCCGTCCAGGTCGGCGGGGACCTCGGCGCGCAGGCTGCGCGGCCAGGCCGGGTCGGTCTTGATCACCTGGCGGAGCAGCTGCAGCCCGTTGCCGCTGAAGGGCGGGCGGCCGCTGAGGAGCTCGTAGAGCACCGCGCCCAGGCCGTAGACGTCGACCCGCGCGTCGAGCTCGTCCGAGCGCTTGCCCTTGGCCTGCTCGGGCGACATGTAGGCCGCCGACCCGATCAGCTCGCCGGTGCGGGTCATGCGCTCGGCGCGCGTGTCGCGCGCCACGCCGAAGTCGAGCACGACGGGGATCCCGTCGGCCTGGAGGATCACGTTGCTCGGCTTCAGGTCGCGGTGCAGGATCCCGGCCGCGTGCACGGTCGCCAGGGCGTCGGCCAGCTCGCGCACGATCGCCGCCGCGCGCCGCGGCTCGAGGGGGTCGCGCTGGCTGGCGCTGCGCAGGAGCTCGCCCTGGACCAGCTCTTCGAGCAGGTAGGGCCCCTCGCGCAGGCGCCCGATCTTGTGGACCCGCACCACGCTGCGATGCCGGATCCGCGCCAAGAGCTGCGCCTCGCGCTCGAAGCGCTCCAGGGAGAGGGGGTCCTCGTCGGCGTCCAGGAGCAGCTTGAGCGCCATGCTGCGCCCAGTCATGGGGTCGGCGACCTCGTAGACCACGCCGGCCCCACCCTGCCCCAGCAGGCGGAGCACGCGGTAGGGGCCGATCGCCTCGGGGGTCGCCATGCCGGATTGTAGGTAGGATCGACTTCGCGGAAGGAGCCCTTTGGTGGTTTGGTCCCACTGCGAGAGCGACGAGATCCTCGACGACGCGCGCTGCCCCAGCTGCGGCATGACGAAGGCCGAGTGGACGATCAAGGTCGGCCACACGCGCGTGTTCAAGATCGGCAAGCGAAAGAAGAACAAGGCCGCGACCTGGATCGAGCTCGACCTGGTGGACGCCGAGGGCAATCCCCTCGCCGAAGAGCTCTCCTTCACCCTCGACCTGCCCGACGGTCGGCGCGAGAGCGGCAGCTTCGCGCAGGGCTCCGCCCGCGTGGAGGGGATCCCGGCCGGCGCCTGCTTCGTGACGATCGCGGGGCTGCGCCCGCGCCCGGCGGACGCCCCCGACCCCGCCCCCGCCGACTCCCCGCTGCTCCTCGTCGCCGATCCCCAGCCCGACGACGAGAGCGGCTTCGAGTGCGCCGCCGGGCAGCGCCACACGCTGCGCCGCTGCCACTGGATCGAGCTGCGGGTCAAAGACGACTTCGGCTTCCCCCTCGCCGACGAGCCCTTCCGGATCGAGTTCGAGGACGGGACCCCCGCGCGGGACTCGACCCTGGACGGGGAGGGCTACGCGCGCGTGGACGGCCTGCTGCGCGCGGGCCCCTGCGTGGTCACCTTCCCCAAGCGCCAGATCGGTGAGCTGACCCTAGCGTCGAACGAGTCCTAGGGCTCCTTCTTCCAGCGCCGCTTGCGCTCGCGAAGTCGGCGCTGGTGCACCTCCTTCGCCACGCTCGTGTCCTTCTTCCGCTCCTCGATCGGCTTACGCGTCGGGAAGGGCATGGGCTTGGGCGTGGGCATTGGCATCGGCATTGGCACCGGCTGGGGGCCGATCACCGGCTTGGTCTCCTTGGGCTCCTCGGGCTCGGGCTCGGGCGGCTCGGGCTCGGGCTCGGGCTCGGGCTCGGGCTCCGGCTCGGGCTCCGGCTCGGGCTCGGGCTCGGGCTCCGGCTCCGGCTCCGGCTCGGGCTTCGGGTCCGGCTCGGGCTCCGGGTCCGACGCCGGCTCCGGCTCGGCGGGGATCTTCGAGGTCCACGGCTTGCGGTTGACCAAGCTCCAGCTGGGGGCGGGCCTGGGGACACCCGCCACCTCGAGGGCCAGCGCGCTGAAGACGAACGCGATCGCCTCCGTCGGCACGTCGTCGCCCGCAGAGCCGTCGGCGTCGAGGCCGATCACCGAGACCTCCCCGAGCCTCCAGCGGACTTGCAGCGCGCCCTCGCGGTGCACCTCCAGCCACACTTCGTCGAAGGTCGCGCCCTGGCAGAGACTCTCGAGCACGATCGGCGTGCTCACCCCGGGCTCCAGGATCGCCTTGAGCGCCTTGAAGCTCTCGCGCCGTGGGTTGGTGACTCCCAGGTCGTAGGCGCTCAGCTGGACCGCTGGACCCAAGGGGTGATCGCGGAGCGCTTCGGCGTAGACCTCGCTCGGGAAGGTGGTTCCCTGCGAGTGCGCGCCGAAGATCAGGTAGATCTCGAGGCTCACCGCGCGACTAAACGGGTCGGTTACTGACGAAGGACCAGCCAGCCTCGAAGGTGCCCGAGGTCGTTCCGGTGTGATCCATCTGGGAATACTTGAGCTTGATCGACGCGGCCTTGAAGGAGACCGTCTCGCGCGGAACGTCGTCTCCCGTGTTGCCGTCCCACTCCTGATCGACGACGTAGAGCTGCTCGAACTCGTAGATCATGAAGGCCGGCGTGGGCCCCCTCGCGGCTCCCTGACGCACGAGGGCCAGCGTCGCCTTGGGGAAGTGCGCTCCATGGCAGCAGGCGTGAAAGAAGCTGGCGGTCGCGGAGTCGATCGCCTTGGTGACGCTGAACTCCTTGAACTCGACCTTGCCCGCGCCGGCTCCGCCGCTCTTGCTGCCGATCGTGACCTGATTCTTGATGCCGAAGTCGAAGCTCTCGATCTCGATCGCCCCGGGATACTGCTGGCTCTGAGACTCCCCCTTGGGGGGCGGCCCGCCGGTGTTCGAGGGGGGAATGCTCAGGTATGCGTCAAAGGCCATGGGGCTCCTCGGGAGGCTGCAGGCGGAATACGTATGCGCGATCTCGCTCGCACTCGAAGCGAGCGGGCAAGAAGCGAGGGTGCGGCGCGGCGCGGGGCGGCGCGAGGGCGAAGGCTGGGCGCGCGGGGCGGCGGCCGGTGCGGGTCCAGGTCCAGACGTCGCGGAGGAACTCGTCGGGCTCGTCCGCGCGGAGCGCTTCGAAGCCGCGCCTGCGGAGCAGCTCGACCAGGCCCGCGCTGGCGGGTCCCTCGATCGTCAAGTCGACCCGACGGCGCTGCGCCGCGTGGGCCAGAGCCCCGACGTCCGCGGGGTCCTCGGAGAGGCGCGTGGCGAGGTGGCTGCCGGCGCCGGCCCGGCCCGGGCAGAGGTAGATCCAGCCCACCGCGGGGTGACGCGCGAGGAAGGCCGCCCAGGCGCGCTCGTCGCTCGGGCCGAAGCCCGCGACGAGGACGCGGACGGGGCCGCGCTCGCGCGGGACGGAGCTCAGCGAGGAGCTGGTCCCCTTCGGAGCGGGCTCGGGCCAGCGAGGCTGATCGCGCTTGCGGCGCAGGACGCGCCAGCTGCCCGGCTGGTGGCGCAGGAACTCGTTCAAGCCCGGAACGAGGGAGCTGCGCCCGCGCAGAGCCACCGGCCGGCAGCCCTGCCGCAAGCCTTGGCCCAGCTCTTCGCCGCTGGGCCCGACCACCACGAGCTCGATTCGCTTGCGGCGCACGAAGTCCCGCAGCTGGGCCGGCGTCGCGAAGGCGGGCGCCGAGCGGGCCCGGGCGACCTTGTGCTCGCTCGCGCAGTGCAGCGAGGTCACGGCGCTCGAGCGACTGAGGAAGCGGCAGAGCGCCGACGCGCGGTCGGCGGCCGCGAGCACGAGGACCTTCAAGCCGCCCAGCTTCGTTCTGAGTTCCTGGCCACGCGGGAACTCTACCGAGCGAGCCATGCCGTGGCTACACGCTAGCCAGGTGGGGGGCTCTGGCACCTCTTCCCTCGGCTCCCCAGGCTCAGACCACGGGGTCCTTCAGGCGGACCTTGGCGCGCCGTGGGGCGGGCTCCCCCAGCCCGAGGCAGTGGAGCGTCGCGCAGCGGCCGAGCTCCTCGGCGCACTCGGGGTGGTAGCCCGCGCCGCAGGTCGGGCACTCGGTGGGCTCGTCCGAGTCGAGGTCGTCGCGGCAGTAGGCGCAGGTCTGGGCCGCGCGCACGCCCAGCCAACGGAGCAGGCGGCGGCGAATCGGGCCGCGCCCTTGGCGGCGCCAGAGCCGCTCTTCCGCGAGGCGCGCGTTCGCGAGCCAGCGGAAGGAGACGAAGGCCAGGCCGAACCCGACGCCGGCCACGATCTTGTAGGGGTTGGCCCACATGGCGCGGATCTGCCACAGGTAGAGCGCGATCGCCATCGCGCAGGACCCCCCGACCACCAGCATCAGCACCCGCGCCATGGCGTCGGTCGCGTCGCTCTGGTTGCGGTAGCGCCGCATGACGCGCTGGGTCAGCTCTTCGCCGCGGGCTCGCTTCTTGTCCTGGTTCATGCCCCTCGTAGGGCAACTCGCGAGCCAGTTGCCTTGACCAATGCGTAACGACTTGCGCCGCCAGTGGGCCCGAAATTGGGCCAAGTCTCCTACTCCGTTGACGGTTTGACCAGGGCGTGGAGCGCCAGGCGGCGGGTCTCGAGGTCCAGGGTGGCGTAGGTCGCGAGGCCCAGCTGGGGGGGCTCGGGGTGGTAGCCCGGGCGAGCCAGGGAGCCCGCGTCCACGACGTAGCGGTGGAAGGGCTCGACGGCGAGCGTCGCGACCTCGTCTCCCGTCAGGGAGAGCCCCTCCTGGCGCTTGGGGCAGCGCTCGCCCTCGGCCAGCTGGTAGAGGCAGGGGCCGTGCGAGTGGCCCACTAACACCAGGTCGGCGCGCTCGGCGCTGGCCAGCTCGGCCGCGTTGCCGGCGTGCACGTAGCCCCAGCCGGGCCCGATCGTGTGGCGCAGCACGACCCGCAGCCGCTTCCAGCCGGCCAGCTTCAGCTCGAGGCGGTGCGGCAGGGCGCGCGACCAGGCGGCGACCTCGGGCTCCAGGCGCCAGCGCTCCCGGGGAGGCAGGTCCGCTCCAGGCCGCGGAGGAATCACGATCATGAGCTCGTCGTCTTCGCCTTGCCAGTGCTCGTGGTTGCCGGTCACCGAGCGGCCGCCTAGCTCACGGAAGCGGCGGCAGAAGGCCGAGGAGGCCGGACCGTCGGCGTAGCCGACGTTGTCGCCGACCGAGAACAGGGCCACGCCCTCGCCGCCTTCGCGCGCCCACACGGCCTCGAGCCCCGCCAGGTCGCCGTGGGGATCACCCAGGATCACCAGTCGGCGCACCTCGTCGGGCAGCTCCAGGTGTGCGCTTCGCTCCATGGCGGCGTCCTCGCTCGCCCCGCCGGCTCCTGCGTATGGACCCGCGGGCCGGCCAGACGTCACGACTAGAAAGGGAGCCCCGGGAAGGCGTTGCCGCGGGCCGTGGAGGCGGCGCCGAAGAGCGCGCTGCCGACGACGTTGAGGGCCACCAGCCCGAGCGCGCCCAGGATCAGGAGCGTCAGCGTCAGGTCCAGCGCGCGCAGCCAGAGCGGGGGCGGGGCTGGGCTCCACGCGCCGCAGCCCAAGGTCGGGCAGGCGCCGAGGTCCTCGGCGCACTCCTCGTGGAGCGCGACGCTGCAGCGCGCGCAGCAGGCGCTCGACCAGCGCGAGAGGTCCTCCTCGTGGCAGTAGGCGCAGCGGCGGGCCCGCGAGTGGGGCCGCAGCGCGAGGGGGGTGGCGCCGCCCCTAGCGGCCGCCATTGAGCGCGGCCTCGACGTCGGGATACCACTCGTAGACCGCGTCCAGGCGGAGGGCCCGCGCCGTCAGGTAGCCCTTCTGGCCGAGCGCGACGCGCAGGTTGGTGTCCGGCTGCTGGGGGCCGGCGGCGCGCAGCCAGGGGCCCTGCTCGCTGACCCCGCTCAGGTCGAGCACGACCTGGGGCAGCCTCTCGCCGGTCTGCTCGCGGTAGCGCGCGCACTCGTCGTGGATCGCGTCTTCGAGGTTGGCGGGGTCGTCGCTGGCCTCGGGCACCAGGACGCGCGCCAAGGAGTCGGGGCGGGTCTCGACCTTCATGGCCTCAGGATAGCCCTGGCCCGCGCCATCGTCACTCGTCCTGGGCGAGGAAGGCCTCGAGGCGACTCGCGAGCTGCTTGCGGGCCTCGGGGGGCTCGAGGACCTCGGCCAGCTCGCCGCGGTGGAGCACGTCGTTGACCGCATACTCGATCGAGTTGCAGCTGTTGGAGATCACCACGTCGCCGTTGGGCAGCCACTCGAGGTCGCGGTCCTCGGTCTCCTCGGCCTCGTAGGCCGCGAGCGCCTCGGCGAAGCGGATCCGCAGGTGCGGGCCGCCCGAGACCTTGCTGACCTTGGCCAGGCGCTTCTCGAGGTCGAAGTCCTTGGGGATCAGGTAGGCGTTGCCCTCGCCCTCGAGCTCGAGGTCGCTGATCCGGTCGACCCGGAAGGTCAGGTCGGCCTCGCGCTTCTCGCAGAAGGCGAACAGGTACTCGTTGCCCTGCCGGTCGCCGCGCCCGTAGGGGCGGACGGTGCGCGCCGTCACGCGCTCGCTCGAGGGTGAGTAGTAGGTGAAGCGCAGCCGGCGCCGCTCCCGCAGGGCGCGGTCGATCATGCTCAGGTCGGCGTTGGTCGTCGGCTCTGCGCCTTCGATCTTGCCGATCAGGCTGGCGAAGTCGTTGCCGAGCATCAGCCGGTCGAGGGCGCCGAGGAGCTCCTGGGTGGCCTCGTAGAGCGGGCCGTCCTCGGGCACGCGCAGGCGCGCGATCGCGAGGCGCAGGGCGAGGGCCTCCTGCAGCGTCAGGCGCGCCGGGCGGCTGAAGTGGTCGGCGTAGTCGATCGTGACCCGGTCGTCCTCAATGAACACCGAGATGTAGTCGTTGGGCAGGTAGGGCGGGACGCCGCAGAGCATGATCGCGTTCAGGTCGCCCTGCAGCTCGCGCTTGCTCACGCCGAGGACGCGCTGCAGCTCGCTGAGGCTGACTTCGCCGCGGCGCTGGATCATGGGAATGATCGAGAGCAGGCGGCGCAGGCGCGGGACCGGGTTGCTCAAGCGTCTCCCCTCTCCGAGTACTTGCTCAGCACCTCACGCGCCAGGTCGCGCAGCTCGGTGCGCAGCTCGACGGGCTCGACGAGGTGGACCTTGGGCACGAAGCGGAGCAGGAAGCGGAGCAGGGGTCGCTGCTGGCGCACGAGGAAGGCCAGGTAGGAGAAGCCCTCGCGGGCGCCCTCGACCTCGTCGGGCTCGAGGGGCAGCGCGGAGGG
>CALDQK010000251.1 GCA_937911525.1 uncultured bacterium | reverse complement strand
CCAGACCGACGAGCTCTGCCCCTGCAACTGGAGCCGCGGGCAGCCGACGCTCGAGGTCGGCGGCGCCGATGTCTGAGGGACCCGAGGACGATCAGCCGACTCAGCTGCGCGGCTTCGTGGTCGAGACCTGGGACCTCGGCCCTCCCCAGGGCGAAGGCGCCGGGAAGGCGCCAGCGAGCCAGCCGGTGGAGCTGCCGCCGCCCACCCTGGCGGGCTACCGGATCGAGGACGAGCTGGGCCAGGGGGCCATGGGCCGGGTCTACCAGGCCCACGACGCCAAGCGCGGCCGCCCCTGCGCGCTCAAGGTCGGCAGCTCGCTCCAGCCCGAGGACGTCGAGCGCTTCGAGATCGAGGTCGAGCTGCAGCGCCAGCTCCACCACCCAGGCGTCCCGCGCGTCCTGGCCAGCGGTCGCCTGGGCGACGGCCGCCCCTACTTCACCCAGACCCTGGTCCGCGGCGCCAAGACGCTGGACAAGGCGGCCGGGGGCACCGACTGGGTCCAGCGGCTGGAGTGGATCGCGCGCGCGGCGGACGCCCTCGCCGTGGCTCATGGCCGCTGCGTCGTCCACGGCGACATCAAGCCGGAGAACCTCCTGATCGATCGCCGCGGGCGGCTCTTCGTGATCGACTGGGGAGTGTCGAGGCTGGCGACCTGCGCCGCCCCGACCCCGGCCGAGCTCAGCCCCGACCTGATCGAGATCCAGGAGCGCCAGAGCGAGTTCGTGCAGGGGACGCTGGCCTACATGCCCTCGGAGCAGCTGCGCGGCCAGCTCACCCAGGCCAGCGACGTCTACGCGCTGGGCGTCGTGCTCTACGAGCTGCTGAGCGGGATCCACCCCCTCAAGCACACCCTCGACGACGCCGACGGAGCGATCCAGGCGATCCTGGGGGGACGTCTGCGCCCCCTCCCGCGCGAGCGGCTGCCCGAGGGCCTGCCGCCCGAGGTCCCTGAGCTGATCGAGCGCTGCCTGCGCCTCGACCCCGGCAAGCGCCCGACCAGCGTCGAGCTGGCCCGGGTCCTGCGGCGCCTGGTCCGCAACGAGCGCCGCACCCGCCGCTTATCCAGGCAATAAGCCAAGTCACACTCGACCCTCGGCCTCAGATCCCTAGAATCGGGCTCGTGATCATCTGGAAGCCCGATCGCCTGCGCTTCACCCTGACTTGGTACGCCCAGCGCTTCTTCATGCTGCCGCTGGTGTGGCTCGTGTTCCGCGTGTTCAACCACGTCAAGGTCGAGGGCCTCGAGAACCTGCGCGAGGTCGAGGGCGAGTCGTTCATCTTCGCCCCCAACCACACCACGGCCTGGGACGGCTGGGTCGGCACGGTGTGGGCGCTCTCGCAGCGCAAGAACCTGGTCAACCGCGAGAGCTACACGGCCGTGTTCGCCGCGCCCGAGAACGTGCCGACCAGGCTCCTGCGGGTGCTCGTCTCGACCCTGGGCGCGATCCCGGTCGACCGCGACCAGGGCGTCGATCAGTTCGCGCTCCAGGACACGGTCCGCCTCTTCGACGAGGGCAAGACCCAAATGGTCCTCACGGTCTACCCCGAGGGCACGCGCTCCAAGAACGGACGCCTGCGCCGCAAGGGCAAGCCTGGGCTGGGCTGGATCCAGTACCGCACCAAGGCGCCCGTCGTGCCGATCTATCACGTGGGCGGCACGCGGATGCCGGGGATCGGCCTCAAGATGAAGATCCGCATCGGCAAGCCCCTGCGCCTCGACCGCTGGCAGGACGAGCCGGACGAGCTCATGACCTGGCGCGGGATCACGGGCGAGGTCATGGACTCGCTGCGCGAGCTCGAGAACGAAGAGCTGGGCCGCGACCCCAACGCGCAGCCCCCGCGCCGCCGCTTCCGCGAGGGGCGCCGCAGCAAGGCGGAGGAGCGCAAGCAGGCCGAGGCCAAGGCCACCCAGCGAGAGCTGGTCGCCTCGAGCTGAGCCGCCCTGCGTGAGCCGTCTTGCGGCCCTCCCTCTACGACGAAGGAACCTGGCATGAGCAGTGAGCTCGAGGCTCAGCTGGGGCGCCTGGCCGAGCGCTCCGACGAGCTGGCCGAGGAGGGCACCCTGCCGCGCGGCGCGCTGCCGGCGCTCTTCCGCGCCCTCGTCGCCGCTCCCGCCGAGGAGGCGGTCGCCGCGCTGCCGGCCTTGGTCGAGCGCCTGGCCGACTGGCCGCTGCTGAAGCCGATCCTCGAGCTCGTCAACGAGCAGGAGCTGGGGGAGCCCTTCTTGGCCGCCGTTCAGGCGAGCGACGGGCGACGCGGCTGGTGCGCCCTCGCCCAAGCCCAAGCCCTGGCCGAGGCCTGCCCCGAGCCCGCCTGGCTGCCCCGCGCCCTGGCGCTCCTGACCGAAGGCGGCGACCCGACCGAGCTGGCGCTGGCGGCTGGCCCCGCCCGCTTCGGCGAGGCGCTCCAGGCCGTCCTGCGCGCGCGCTTGCGCTGTCCGGCCCGGCGCCGCGACCGGACCTCGGCCCGGCTGGCCGAGGGGGCGCTGGCGGCGCTCGTCGCGGTGGCCCCGGACGAGGGCGCGGTCCAGCGCGCCGTGAGCCAGGTCCTCGCGGCCGAGACCCGCCGCGCAGCCAGCGGCGGCGAGCCGACCCTGGCGCTGGCAGCCCTGGACGCGCTGGGCTCGGTCCCGGCGGTCGTACGCTTGCGCCTGCTCGACCCCCTGCTCGAGAACCTCCAGCGCCGCAAGGTGCAGACCCACGCCCGCGAGGTGCTCGAGGCGGCCGAGGCCGAGCTGGGGCTGACCCCCGCCGAGCGCCTGGACCTGCTGGCCCGGGACGGCGGCGCCGACGCCGAGGGCTGGGTCGAGGTCGACCTCGAGGAGGGCGGCGTGGTGCGGGTCGGGATCGACCCGGCGGGCGAGCTGACCCGCGAGGGTCAGGGCGAGTGCCGCGCCGACGAGCGCGCGATCGAGAGCGCCGAGGAGCGTCTGCGGGCCACCTGGGACGAGCTAGCCGCCCGCCTCGAGCAGGCCCTGGCCGAGGACCGCCGCTGGAGCCCCACCCGCTGGCGCGAGGTGTTCGGGGCGGGGCACCCCCTCTGGGAGGACCTCTCGCGGCGCGTGGTGTGGACGCAGGGCGAGCAGCGCTTCGTGCGCGACGAGGCGGGCGACCCGCGCGACCTCTTCGGCGAGCCCTGCTCCCTCGACGAGCAGGAGCCGATCGGCCTGGCCTACCCGCTCGAGCTCGACGGAGACGAGCTCGAGCTGTGGCGCGAACACGCCCGGACCCGCGCCCGCCGCGGGCCCTTTCCGCAGGTCTACCGCGACGTGGCCCCGCCGCCCGAGGACTGGCGCGCGCGCTTCCTCGGCCGCCAGCTGCACAAGAGCGCGGTCGAGGAGAGCGGCTGGGAGGGCGTGCCCCTCCTCGGCGCGGGCCCCTGGGAGCTGGTCAAGGAGGAGGCCGGCGGCGTGCTGCGGCTCGAGGTCGAGCAGGTCGAGATCCAGTTCAAGGCCACGGTCCAGCAGCGCCGCGCCGCGCACCGCCGCGCGCGCGAGGGCGAGAAGGCCGTGGTCAAGCGCCACGCGGAGGCCGCGCCGCGGGTCAAGATCACCGCGCTCGAGGTCGAGGGCGAGCCCGGCCCGCGCTGGGCGCCCGAGCGGATCCGCGAGCTCGAGCGCTTGAGCGACCCCTTGGCAGCTCCGGACACGCTCTGGCTGCGCCAGTGGCAGCAGACCAAGTGGAAGGAGCCCAAGGAGAGCTGGCGCGAGGTCGTGCTCCGCTACCGCGAGGGCTCTCCGGCCTTGCTCGAGGTGCGCAAGGCGCTCCTGGGCGCCTTCGCCGCGCTCGAGGGGCGCGAGCTGCGGATCGAGGACCGCTTCGTGATCACGGGCAACACGGTGATCGAGCTCGGGACCGGCGCCTGCCACGAGGGCCCGCCCAAGGACTACCTGCCCCAGTGGAAGGTCGACGAGCGCTGCGAAGAGGCCGGCGAGCTGGAGCTGCCCTGGCCCTTCCGGCCCGCCAGCGCCCCCGAGACGGTCGAGGTCGTCGAGCGGGTGCTCTTGCTGGCCCGCCACGACGAGGCGGCGGCCGCCGCCGCCGCCGAGGACGACGAGGACGACGAGTAGCGACCCACCCTCCGGAACGCAGACGCGCGCAGGAGAACCTGCGCGCGTCCGAGCTCTGAGGCTGCTTTGGAGGGCGCGAGCCCTCCAGGAGCTAGCGCGTGAGGAACTCGACCACCTGGTTGATGTCGACCGGGAGGGTGCTGTCCTCGCGGTCCGGCAGGCGCAGGACCTTGAACTTCAGCTCGTCGGTCTGGACGGCGAGGAAGTCGGCGACCGCGCGGTCGTTGGCCTCGATCCGCTCGGCGTAGATCTTCTTGAGGTTCTCGCGGTCACGGACCACGACCTCGTCCTCGGCGCGGAGCATCGCGCTGGGCGCCTTGCAGCGCTTGCCGTTGATCAGGAAGTGACCGTGGGCCACGGCCTGACGGGCCTGCGAGCGCGTGTTGCAGAAGCCAGCGCGCCAGATGATGTTGTCGAGGCGACGCTCGCACAGGGCCAGGAGGTTGGCGCCGTTGTTACCCGGCATGCCCTTGGCCTTGTTGAAGAAGCGGCGCAGCTGACGCTCGTTCATGCCGTAGTAGTGACGCAGGGCCTGCTTCTCGATGAGCGCCTGGCCGTAGGGCGTCAGCTTGCGGCGACGCCAGGGGTGCATACCGGGCTTGAAGGGGCGGAGGCGAGCCGCGCGGCTCGCGCCGCTGCTGTCGTAGACGTCGACGCCGAGGCGGCGGTTGATGCGCGCCTTCGGCCCAATGTAGTGAGCCATTCGATTTCCAATCGTTCTTGTCCCGACGCCGTGCTGATAGCTGGCTGGCCGTGCTGATAGCTGGCTGACAGCTGAGAGCGGCGACGCGGGCGGGTCCGGAGCTTCGACCCTTCACCTGCGGACCCGAGCGGGAGAAGGGCATGAAGACTGCCCGGCCGGGGCCGGGAAACGAGCCGCAGAAGCTACTCGGGCCCCGCGCGCCTGTCTACCGTGGATTCATCGCGACAGCTCGCCCGCAGCGGGCCGTATCGGGGGCCATGAGCCTGACCTTCCCCCCCGTCGCCGAGGGCGACCTCGCCGGCCTGATCGAGCTGCTGACCTCCGATCGCTGGCCCTTCCACCTCGACGTGGAGCCGACGCCTGCCAGCGTAGAGGCCAATCTGGCCCACTTTCAGCCGAGCGAAGCGCAGGCGCCCCACTGGATCGAGCTCGCGGACGAGCGGATCGGCCTGGTCGTCCTGCGCGAGCTGGACGACCCCACGCCCGTGTTCGACTTACGCCTCAAGGCCACGCATCGCCGCCGGGGCCTGGGCCGCGCGACCCTGGCGTGGCTGGCCCGCGAGACCTTCGAGGCCCACGGCAAGCACCGCCTGGAGGGGCACACCCGGGCCGACAACCGGCCCATGCAGCGCCTCTTCGCCCGGACCCCTGGCTGGGTCCTGGAGGGCTGCTTCCGGCAAACCTGGCGCGATCGCGAGGCCGGGATCTGGCGCGACGCGCTGGCCTACGGCCTCTTGGCGGAGGACTGGCGCCGCGGCAGCGAGACCCCGCTCAGCCAGCCCCTGGCTGGTTGAGCGGGTCCAAGTCACGTCCGATCGGGGAGAGGGGAACCGGAAGGCGCGCCTGCGCGTTGTAAGGTGAAGGACCCCGGAGGCCCCATGCGCCTGCTCTCTGCCTGCCTCGCGACCCTCTGCCTCTGCGCCAGCCCCGCGCTGGCCGACACGGTCACCCTCCGCGATGGGACCGAGGTCGAGGGACGCGTGATCGAGCGCGACGGGCAGGTCGAGGTCTACGACAAGGGCGAGAAGCGGGTCTTCCCGCGCGAGCAGGTCAAGTCCGTCGAGACCACGCGCCAGGCTTATCGCCGCCTGCTCGCCGCGCTGCAGCCCGACGACCTGCGCGGGCACCTCGACCTCGTCCGCTGGTGCGAGCAGCGCAAGCGGCGCAAGGACGCCAAGGCGGTGCGCGAGCGGATCCTGGTCGCCTTCCCGGATCACGTGCCGACCCGCCAGGCCCTGGGCTACTTCCGTCACGAGGGGCGCTGGATCACGCGCAAGGAATACATGCGCAGCCTGGAGCTGGTCAAGAGCCGCGACGGCCGCAGCTGGGTCAGCGAGGAGAAGCGACGCGAGCAAGAGGCCGCCGCCGCGGCCGCCGCGCAGGAGCCCGAGGTCGAGGCCCTCCTGCGCCAGGTGGCGAGCAAGGGACCCGACGCGGTCCGCCCTCGGCTCGCCGAGTTCCCCGACGCGGCCGTGCTCGAGCCCCTGCGCAAGGCGCTCCGCTTCGGCGACTCCAAGGTCCTGCGTCAGCTCGCCGCCGAGGAGCTGGGCCGCCGCCGCGCCGCCGCGGCCGAGGTCGCCCTCGCGCGCGCCGCCGTGGACGACACCCGCCACGAGGTCCGCGACGCGGCCCTCGGCGCGCTGAACCACGTCGGCTCGACGCGGACCCGCGCCCGCAAGGTGTTCGTGGAGGGCCTCAAGGCCAAGAGCGTGTTCCGGCGCGCCCACGCCGCGGCGGCCCTCGGCGCCTTCAAGACGCCCTGGGCGGTGCCGGTCCTGATCGAGCAGCTGCGCGAGACGACCTCGGGCTTCGGGACGGTCAGCATCTCGATCAAGACCGAGCGGGCCTACATCCGTGACTACGAGCTGACCAGCGGCGGAACCGGGCAGACGGCGGCCGAGGTCGCCAACCCGCAGGTCGGGACCTCCGCCGAGGGCGTCACGCTCGAGGTCAAGGTCGTCCAGTGGTATCGCGAGCGGCTGGTGCGCGTGCTCCAGCGCACGACGGGTCAGACCTTCGGCGCGAGCCCCAAGCGCTGGCAGCGCTGGTGGCGAGAGCAGCAGCGGGACTGAGCTAGCTCGAGACGACGGGCAGCGGGCGCGGGCGGCGCTGCTGGCGCTCGCGGGGGAAGCGGACCATGCGCCCGCGGCCCTCTGGCTCGCCGAGCCGGCGGAAGTAGGGGTGCAGGCGGGCCCGCCAGGAGTAGCCGTAGAACGGCGTGCTGGCGAACTCGAGGTCGAGGTCGTCGACCCCCGCCGCGCGGGCGAGCTCCTGGGCGCGCTCGAGCTCCTCGGGTCGATCGTTCCAGTTGAACACCACGTAGCGCCAGCTGATCCGGGGCTTGCTCAGGCCGCGCGCGTCGCGGAACTCGACCAACTCCTTCATTCGCTGGTAGGCCACGTCGAAGTCGCCGCCCTTCTGGTAGCGGCGGACGGTCTGGGTGTCGACGCCGTCGATCGAGAAGATCACGTCGTCCATGAGCAGGGCTGCTTCGCGCTTGTCGTCGTTGTCGAGCAGGATCCCGTTGGTCGAGCAGTAGATCCGCATCTGCGGGTTGTAGCGGCGGATCAGCTCCAGCTCCTTGCGCACCCGCGGCGACGCGAAGGGCTCACCCAGCTTGAAGAAGCAGAGGCTCTCGACCCCCATGCGCTGGAGCGTCTTGGCGATCTCCTCCAGCTCCTCGAGCGTCAGGCGGCTGCGGCGGCGCGTCCGGCGCAAGGTCTCGCGGCTGCAGCTGGTGCAGGCCAGGTTGCACTTGGCCGTGTTCTCGACCATCACGCCCTTGGGGAAGCTCCACTCGCTGACCCGGCGCTGGGCCTCCTCGGGCTCGACCTCCTTCAGCTCCGGGCAGTAGGCGCAGCGCGAGATCGGCAAGCGACCCGCGGCGAGCTGCTCGCGGAAGCGGGTCGCGGTCTCGCCCCCGAACACCTCCTCGAAGGAGTGCGTGTCGAGGTCGCCCAGCTCCCCCGAGCCGTCCGGGTCGTTGCAGTTGCAGGACACGGTGTGGTCCGCGTTGATCGAGACGTTGTAGGTCGACTCGCCCGAGAGCGCGCTGCAGGCGAAGCGCTTGCCCCTGGCCCGCGCGCCCAGCTCGACCTTGCTCTGCATCAGCCGATAGACGGCCTCGCGGTAGGAGTGGTTCCCCTCGGTCGACTCGTCCACGTCGACCATGCCGAGGGAGACGGCGAGGTCCTCCTCGTCCCGCCGGCGGTTTCGCCTGCGCCCCTTCTGGACCAGCGCTCGCACGCGGTCGGTGCCGCCGCGCAAGAGCGAAGCGGCGAGGCGACGATAGGGAGAACCCGGCATGGCGCTATCGTAGCGAAGCCCGCACGGACCAGCGAGGGATCAAGTCAGTTACGCGCTCGTGCGCCCGTCGTCGAAGAGCGCCTCGAGCTGGCGGCTGAGCTCCTTGGGCTGGAGGTCCACGAGCTCGACGCGGGTGTCGGGCAGGTCCTCGGTCAGCCAGACCAGCCGATAGGCCCCCTCCTGAGCGGGGTCGTCCAGGAGCAGGATCTGGGGATCGAGCTCGTCGAGGAGGTCGAAGCCCTCCTCTCGGCTGCAGGCCGCCACGACCCGATAGCCCCGCTGGGTCAGCTGCTGGGAGAGGGCAGCCCGCAGGCCTTCGTCCTTCTCCACCACCAATACCGTCGTCAACTTCACGATTCCGATCCCTTTCGCGCCCCGATGCGCTGCGCTGAGCACGAGGCTTGCCATGCGCCCCTCGCTGGAGTTGGGACACCCGCGTCTAGAAAGGGTTCGATCTGCGACGGATCCAGGGTTTCGTTCTGGGTCAGCGGCGCCCCTAACTCCTTGCGATCTCGTCCCGGAGGGTGGGTCTAGCCTGCTAAGCTCCGCTCCGTGCTCTTCGACCTGCACTCCCACACGATCGTCTCCGACGGGATCCTGGCGCCCGAACCCCTCGTAGCTGCCGCGGCTCGGGCAGGGATCGACGTGTTCGCGATCACCGATCACGACACGGTGGGCGGCGTCGCGACGGCCCTGGCAGCGGCTGCCGCGCAGGGGGTTCAGCTCGTGCCGGGGATCGAGATCAGCGCTCACCACGGCGAGCGTGAGCTGCACCTCCTGGCCTACTTCGCCCCCGACCAGCTCGGCGCCTGGGAGCGCTTCCAGGCCCAGCGTCGCGAGGCGCGCTGGGAGCGCTTCCGCCAGATCCTGGCCCGCCTCGACGAGCTGGGCGCCTCCCTCGACGAGGCGGCGCTCACGGCCGAGCGCCAGGCCGAGGGGCGAGTGCCCGGGCGGCCGCACGTCGCGCGGGCCCTGGTCGAGGCGGGGCACGTCTCCGACATGGAGGAGGCCTTCCGGCGCTACCTGGGGCGCGAGGCCCCGGCCTACGTGGCGACCCGCGGCCCCAGCGCCGCGGAGGCGATCGCCTTCGTGCGCGAGGTGCCTGGGGTGAGCGTGCTGGCCCACCCGGTCTACGGCGACCTGGACGAGGTGCTCGAGGAGCTGACCGAGCTCGGCCTGGACGGCGTCGAGGCCTTCCACTTCAGCCACGACGAAGACACCGCCGCCCACTTCTCTCGCCGCGCGGGGGAGCTGGGGCTCCTCATGACGGGCGGCTCCGACTACCACGGCGACCCTGAGGACCCAGCCGGCGAGCGCGCCGGCGAGCGCCTCGGTCGGGTCGCCTTGCCTCCGGCCGCGGCCGAGGCCTTCTGCAGCGCCCTTGCCGATCGCACCGGCTGGGCGCCCAAGACCTAGCTAGAGACCCTACGAGGACGACGTGACGATCAAGCTCAAGCTCGACGGAGGCGCGCCCGGGCGCGTCAAGCAGGACGCCTGCGTGCTCCTCCTGGCCGAGAAGCAGAAGGCGCCGGCCTGGGCGGACGAGGCCACCGGCGGGGCCGTCTCGCGCGCGCTGGAGCTCGGTGACTTCAGCGGCAAGGTCAAGCAGCAGCTGACGGTCTACGGCGAGGGCAACCTGACGCGGGTCGTGCTCTCGGGCCTGGGCGACGCCAAGCGGGTCTCTCCCGAGCGCGTGCGGCGGGCCGCGGGTCGTGGGCTGCGGCGGCTGCGCGAGCTCTCGGCGGGCAAGGCCTGCCTGGCCCTGGGCGAGGGCCTGGACCTGGGCGAGGCGACCTGGGTCTCGGCGGCGGTCGAGGGCCTCGTGCTGGCCGACTACGGCTACGTCGAGCTCAAGGGCAAGGACGCGCCGGACAAGAAGAAGGCGCTGACCGTCGCCGTCCACGCGGGGCGCGGCGCCAAGAAGGCCCTCGAGGAGGGCGTGATCGTGGCCGAAGCCCAGAACTTCGCCCGCGACCTCGGCAACCGCCCCGGCAACGTGGGGACGCCGACGCACCTCGCCCAGCAGGCGCAGGCGGCGGGCAAGCGCTACGGCTTCAAGGTCAAGGTGCTCAAGCCGGCCGACTTCAAGCGGCTGAAGATGGGCGGCCTCATGGGCGTGGCCAAGGGCAGCGCGGAGCCGGCCCGCTTCATCGAGATGCACTACAAGCCGCGCGGCGCCAAGAAGAGCGCGGGCAAGCTCTGCCTGGTCGGCAAGGGCCTGACCTTCGACTCGGGCGGGATCTCGCTCAAGCCCGCCGACAAGATGTGGGACATGAAGTTCGACAAGTGCGGCGGGTGCGCGGTGATCGGCGCCATGGCCGCGATCGCGCGCGCCAAGCTGCCGATCGAGGTGATCGGGCTGGTGCCTTCGACCGAGAACATGCCCGGCGCCGCGGCCAACAAGCCAGGCGACGTCCTGACGGCCATGAACGGCAAGACGATCGAGGTGCTCAACACCGACGCCGAGGGCCGGCTGATCCTGGCCGACGCCCTGGCCTACAGCGAGCGCTTCAAGCCGGACGCGATCCTCGACTTCGCCACCCTGACCGGCGCCTGCATGGTCGCTCTGGGCGACGTGCGGGCCGCGGTGATGGGCAACGACGAGGACCTGATCGAGGCCGTGCGCGACGCGGGCGAGGAGTCGGGCGAGCTGGTGTGGCCGATGCCCATGGACGACGAGTACGGCGACCAGGTCAAGAGCGCGGTCGCCGACGTCAAGAACCTGGGCAAGGGCCGCCTGGCGGGCTCGATCGCGGCGGGCTGGTTCCTGCGCAACTTCGTGCCCGAGGGCCCGGCCTGGGCCCACCTGGACATCGCGGGCGTGGCCTGGGACGGGGACGAGTCCAAGGGCTACGTCGCCAAGGGCGCGACCGGCTTCGGCGTCCGCCTGGCCTACCGCTACGCCAAGACCCGGGCGGGGATGTAGCTACTCGCCCTCGTCCTGCTGCCGGCTGAAGTCGAGCAGGATCCCCGTCAGGGTGATCCCCTGCATCGACATTTCGCCGGCCTCGACCTTGGTCTGGAAGCTGAACTGGCCGCGCTGGAGGCCGAGCATGTAGTGCACGACCTCCTGGTCGCGCAGCTCCTCGCCCTTCTCGGCGAACATCGGCGCGCCCTCGTAGACCACGAGCTTGGCCTCGACCCCGAGGTCGTCGAACACGCGCAGGGTGCCGCTCTTCTGGTTGAACTCGATGGTCTGCAAGACCTCGGGCAGCGAGACGCGCTCGAGCCGGCCCGACATGGCCTCGTTGGTCTGGCCGCCGCCGAGCGTCCGCAAGGGGCGAGTGACCTCTTCGCCCATCTCGGACGCGGTGCGGTCGGGGCGCTCGCGGACCGAGATCAGGTAGGGACCGATCTGGATCACGTCGCCGACCTCGAGCTTGCCCTCCCGGATGCGCTCTCCGTTGACCACGGTCCCGTAGGTCGACTTGTCCTCGAGGGTGATCTCGTCACCGAGGACGCGGACCACGGCGTGGGCGCGCGAGACGCTCTCGTGGGGGAGGACGAGGTCCGAGTTGCGGCTGCGCCCCATCACGATCATGGGCCGGTCGTCGGCGAGGGGCACGGGGCGGAAGGGCTCGCAGCAGAGGAAGCCCTTGATGTCCTCGGAGCGGAGTCGGCGGCGGGGCGGCTTGCGGACCGGGGCGTCGTCGTCGCCCGAGAGGGCGATCTGGCCGGCCTCGATCACCGCCTTGACGCCCTTGTCGCGTTCGTCCTTGAGCATCCGCAGCGTCTCGTCGCCGTCCTGGTACTGCGAGAGGTCCTCGATCCGCGCCGGACGCGCCGTCGCCGCCGCCGGAGTCTCGTTCACGGGCCGCCCCGGCGGGGTGGGCTTGATCGCGACCTTGCGCTGCGGGGGCGGCTCCAGCTTCTTCCGCTCGCCCAGCCCGAGGAGGGGACGCAGGGCGTCGATCTCGGCCGCGGGGACCCAGTCCTCCATTCCCTTCGTCCACACCAGGCTGGCCGCGGTCAAGTCGCCGTCGCTGCGCAGCCCGCGCAGGCCCGCGTAGTCGAAGGGGCCGCGCTGCTCGTCGTCGGGGCCGACCAGCACGTAGAGCGAGATCTCGGGGTCCGGTCCCTGAGGGGCTGGCGGAGGGCCGGGCCGCTTGGGACCCGGGCCACGAGGACCCGGCCCACGAGGACCCGGGCCGCGAGGACCCGGCCCACGTCCCCCGCGAGGTCCGGGCCGCTGACCCTGGGGCTTGCCCGGCCCGAAGCGAGCGCCGCACTTGACGCAGCTCTCTTCGCCGGGAGGGCTCTGCAGTTTGCACTTCTGGCAGAAACGGGGCAGCAAGGTCAGCTCCTCTGAATCGGGTTTACCACGGGTCGCCCCTAGTGGTCCGTCAGGCGCGATTCCAGCGGCCCTCGCGCAGGCATCGTCGTCGCTGGCAAGGCGCG
>CALDQK010000250.1 GCA_937911525.1 uncultured bacterium | reverse complement strand
ATGATCATGTTTGGTGGATTTGTAGAAATGTGGGGTGTCGATCACGCCCCCTGAGCTGGTGTCGGGGAAGTGATTCTTGAGCATCACCTGGCCAGCCTTGACCTCGCTCGCGAGGCGGGCGCCCAGGTAGGCCTGCTTCTGGTCCGGCTTGACCTCGGTCCCCTTGAGGGCCATCTCGAGGGTCTCCTTGATGAAGGGGACCTCTTGCAGGTCGTCTTCGGTGACCACGTGCCCGGCCTCGAGGTCCTGGGCGTAGGTCATGAAGGGCACGCGCTCGGTCTGGAACTCGAGCTTTTGCCGCAGCTGCTCCACGTAGGAGCGGATGCCAATGATCGAGAGCACCCCGAGCACGACAGCCACGATGAGGGCCATCTTGTTGGTCACGCGGGTTCCTTCCTTCCCAAGGAGCGCGGCTGGCCCTTAGGACCATTCAAGTTATCACCCTCGGCCGGTGCGAACACCCGCGCGAGGATCCTTCCTGGACTCGTTCTGCTGACGCCGCTCCGCAGCTCGCTAGGAGCTGGGGTGCAGGCTCAAGCAGGCTCGAGCGGCCCGCTTCTCGGGGGTGACCTTCAACACCCCCCGCAGGCCGCCGCGAGTGTGGACCAGGGGAATCGCGAGCTCCCCGTGGCCCTTGTAGACGTGCAGCGCCTGGCGATCGGCCTGAAAGCCGCGGTCCTCCAGCTCGCTCAGCAGGCGAGCGGTGACGCCGCGCGCGTCGCCGGGGCCACGCAGCATGGCGACGCCGCTCCCGTCCGCGGCGCTGACCGTGTAGGGGGCCGTAAAGCCGGGCAGGCCCGCCAGGGCCAAGCCGCCGGGCAGGCGATCGTTCTTGGTCGCGCTCTGGAGCGCGCGCTTGGTCTCGTCAACGACCAGGCGGAAGTGGGTCCCGCGGCCGTCCTTGGGGCGGCTGAGGATCACGGCGCGGGAGATCCCGTCGGGGGTCACCCAGAGCAGGCTGCCCGAGTGCTTGCCGTCCTCGCGAATGTAGGGCGCGCCGCGCTTCAGCTGGCGCTTGGCGATCGCCTCGTAGTGGTCGAGCACGTCACGCAGGGGGCGCTTGGAGACGCCCTCCAGCGCCCGCACCTGGTGTCCGTTGACGGTCAGTCGCTGCGCGCTCGCCTCGCAGCCCTTCAGCAGGGGCAAGCCCGGCAAGCTGAAGCTCGCCGGGCTGGGCTGGAAGTAGCTGAGCGCGCGCGCGCTGCGGCCGCTGAGCGCGAGCCCCGTCCCCACCATCCCTGCCGTCAACAGGAGGCCGAGGCCGAAGCGCGCTGCGGTCGCAAGTTTGCCGTCCTGCAAGAGGACTCCTCGTGGCTCGAGTGCGTGTGACGCCTAGGCGATTACTGGATCGGGCCGTGGACGGCGGGGTCGTAGGGCTGGCCGTTGACGGTACGGTTGGTCCAGGTGTTGCCCTGGCGGACGCCCATCACGGGGGTGCCGTTGGCCAGCGTGCCGAGCTGCTGGGGCGCGCCCGCGGGAGGCTGCGGGGGAGGGTTGCCGCCGCCGGTCATCTGGCCGGTCACGCGGTTGTTCATGGCGCCCGTGGTGCCCTGGATCGCCTCGTCCACGCGGAACGAGTACTGGTTGACGGCGGTGATCAGCGCGACGGCGACCAGGCCGACGATGATGATGTACTCCGTCATGCCCTGACCACGGCGGAGGTGCTGGCGACGGCGACGAGTGTTGCTGAGGTGCTTCATGGCTTGCATGCTCCCTGTTGCCTTCATCCCAGACAGTGCAATCATTAGACCAGCCGCTGAAGTCGTAAGTTGTTTGACTTAGGGGCCGTTCGTTTCATTTCGTTGGCGTTCGCGTTACGTCCTGAGTCGATACGTCAATGAGCCTGACACCCAAGTGGGCGGGTCTCAGTTGACCTTGGGCTTGCCGCGGAAGTAGCCGTGCTCCTGCTGGAGGCCGCCGCGGATGCGGGCGTCCACGTCCCAGATCCCCTCACGCCCGTCGAAGTAGCCCTGATACTTGGGCCCGATGGGCTGGTACGCGCTCTGGCTGGGGTCGAGGTTGGAGCCGCTGAATCCCACCGCGGGGTGGGTCTGGCCCTCCTGATAGACCTCGCGGGTGTGGCGCGCCGGCAGGAGCACCGAGCAGTCGGTGCTCTGCACGGGCTGGGCCCCGAAGAGCGAGACGCCGGTGTAGGTGAAGGCGCCCGTGGAGGTGCTCAGCTTGAAGGGCAGGCCGCTGCCGCTCTGGTTGTTGAGGACGTTGCGCGCGATGGTTCGCCCGTTGCCGCCGCCGCTCCCGGCGAGGTCGTTGTCCTGGACCTGACCGCCGGTCCCCAGCGCGCAGGCGGGGCGTCCGTTGTCGCTGATCGCGAAGGTGCCGTTGTTCTGGTTGAAGCCGAAGATCCCGCTCCGGAGCTGGTTGGCCGAGTAGCGCTGCATCGGATCCCAGGCGTGGACCTGCGTGGCCTGCACCATGGCCTGGCGGGCCTCGGCCAGGTTGCCGAAGAAGAAGAGCGCCACGATCAAGAGCAGATAGACCGGGAGCAGCACGACGAACTCGACCATCGCCGACGCCTGCTCGTCTTCGTGGAGCTCCTCGAGGAAGTTGGTGGGGGCGGTGGTTTCCATTAGTGCCAGAACGCCTCCAGAGCTTGCTGCGAGTCGACGCGCACGAAGGCCTTCAGCTGACCGACCTCCTGGCGCGGCGCCTGGGCGCCGCCGGAGTTGGGCGTCGGCCGGAAGCGGTTGAGGGTCTGATCGAGCCCGGTGCCGGCGTTCTGCGTGTTCCAGCTCAGCTCGCGCGAGATCGGCACCAGGCGCGCTCCGAAGCGGACGCCGCCGAAGCCCTGCTTCTGCGAGCTGCCCGGTTGAGCGTCGTAGAACAGGTTGCGGTGGTTGGGGTCGCTCGCGTTCTGGGTCCAGTAGGGGACCGTCTCGCTCTGGCCGTCGCCGTTGTCGTAGGTGGCGGTGCCGCCCTGCAGGCTCTTGAGCCCGAGGACGCCCCGATCGGTCTGGTAGCCGACCTGCGCGCTCGCGACCGCCATCATTCCCCAGGGGCTGGCCGGGAAGATGTCTCCCAGGCCGTTGCCCGGGCGGTAGGCCACCACCGTGATCCCGCTGCGGAGTCCGTCCTCGCTGAGCGCGAGGCTGTGCTTGGGGAGCTGGCGGAAGAGTCGGTTGAGGGAGTTCACCAGGCCCTGCACGCGGCGGGAGCCGACCTTGACCTCGGCGTAGAGCGAGCG
>CALDQK010000249.1 GCA_937911525.1 uncultured bacterium | reverse complement strand
GCAGGCGGTAGATCCGCGAGTCGCCGACGTGGGCCACGACCGCGAACTCGTTCATGACCAGGAGCAAGGCCAGGGTCGTGCCCATGCGCGACTTGAAGTTGCCGTCTTCCGCGTCGGCCGCCCCCTCCTCGTAGATCTCGCTGTTGGCCTCGTGGGTGCACTCGGTGATCAGCTGCTCGGCCAGCTTGCGCTGCCGGCTCAGCTTGTTCCCCGCGCGCAAGAGCTTGGGGTAGGCCTCGGTCACCCGGTCCGCGAAGTGGTCGGCCGCCATGCGCGAAGCGACCTCACCGGCTTGGTGACCGCCCATGCCGTCGCAGACGACGCCCAGGCCCTCCTCTTCGCAGAGGACGAAGGCGTCTTCATTGCTGGTGCGTCGTTTGCCGACGTCGCTGCGACCGAAGAGGCGGACCCGAATGGCGGGCCTCCGTCGTCCGAGGAGTTAGCCCTGCGCGCCGGCGGCGTAGGCCGCCTTGGCCGCATCGAGTCCTTCGAAGAACTCGAAGAAGGGGATCAGCCCGAGCATCTCGAACACCAGGCGCACGCGCTGGTTCACCGAGACCAGGGCGATCCCGCCGCCCTTCTCGCGCACTCGCTCGACGAACTTGACCAGCACGGCCAGGGCGGTGGAGTTGACATACTTGGTCTCGCTGAAGTCGAGGATCAGGCGGTAGATCCCGCGCCCCTCGGCGTCCTCCAGCTTGCCCCGCAGCTTGCCCACCGTGTCGAGGTCGATCTCACCCGAGACGCTCAGCAGGGCCCACTCGGCCCCGTGCTCCACCTCGTCGATGTTCAGGATCGCCACGCTTACCTCGTCTGCTCGAACCCAGGCGTTTGTCCGGCACTAGGCGACCCAAGTCTCGGGCGGGAGGCCCCCCGTGTCAACTCGGGCCGGTCCAGCCCTCGACGACCCAGCCCCCTGAAGGTCCCAGCCCTCGACGTCCCCCTCAGCCCTCGACGACCGACTCCCGCTCGGCGGCGGCCTCACCCGCCCCCTCGCCGAGCTCCTGAGCGTCGAGCTCGGGCCGCTGGGTCAGGCGCAGGCGGTGGCGCAGCTCGGCCAGGATCTCGCGGGCCTCGGCGACCTTGCCCCCGCTGGTGTTGAGCTCGGTGTAGCGCTCGAAGGCGTCGGCGGCGTGGCCCAGGCGCTCGTGGCCCTGCTCGATCTGGCCGCCTCGGAAGGACTCCTGCGCCAGCTTTCGCAGCGCGACGCCCAGGTTGTAGTAGCTGGTCGACCACTCGGGCGTCCGGTGGCCGGGGTGCGCCTCGTTGAGGGAGACCGCCCGCCGATACTCCTCGACCGCCTCGAGGTTGCGCCCCATCAGGCTCAGGACCACGCCCAGGTCGTTGCGCAGAACGGCCCGCTCGGGGTCGATCCGCGTCGCCTTGCGCAGGCACTTGGAGGCGCGGCTGTAGGCCTTGGCCGCGATGTGCGCGCGCGCCTCGGCCTCGTAGGCCAGGCAGCGCTCCTCGCGCTCGCGCTGGCGGGTCTGCTCGTCGTGGACCCGGGACTCGGTGTCCATCTTGGCCTTGAGCCGCGCGCTGAGGTCGACGATCTCCTCGAGCTCCTGCAGGTGCGGGACCGAGAGCGAGCGCGCCAGCTTGACGTGCAGGATCTGGATCCGGTCCGCCAGCTCCGAGCGGGCGCCGCTGGGCACCGGGCCTTCGTCGCTGGGCAGCACGTCGGAGAAGGCCTCCAGGCGCTCCAGCTCGCGGTAGACCTCGGCGGTCAGGAAGGCCAGCGCGCTGCGCAGGCAGCGCCGCAGGTCGTGCAGGAGGAAGCGCGCTCGCAGGCCGTCGTCGACGTCGAGGGCTTCCTCGAGGTCCATGATCAGGCCAGCAGCGCGGGTGTAGACCTCGCAGCGGCGCTCGAGAAGGAGTTGCCCCAGGGAGCCCTGGGGGCTACCGCTGGCGCTGGGGAAGCGGGCGTTGTTCGCCATAGCTGCTCCGCCGCCGGCGCTTTCGGGGCTGCGCGCGACCTCCAGTCGCCGCCGACGCTTAGAGGTTAGCGCCCGAGCGCGGTGCCATCTAGGCCTGAGGCGTCTCGGCCTCGCCCAGACCCTCCTCCAGGTTCTGCAGGCGCGGGTCGTGGCTGCGGTAGAAGGCGTAGAGGGCGGCGCCGACCCCGGCCAGCAGGAAGAAGTTCACGCGGTAGGCCAGCATCACCATTCCGCCCTTGCCGCTGCTCCCGCCGAACCACTCGAAGAGCTTGCCGATCACGGCCTCGCCCACCCCCACTCCGCCGCCTGGCGTGAGGGGGATCGCGTTGCTGAACAGGGCCACCGGCACCGCCGTGGCGTATTGGCTGAAGCTGAGCACCTTCTCTTCGAGGGCCTGTCCGAGCAGGTAGGCGTTGGCCACCGCGATCGAGTGGGCCAGGACCGAGATCGCGAGGGTCGCGGCCACGGTCTTGGGGTTCCGCGCGGTGCGGTGGAGCGAGCCGTAGACCCGCCCGATCAGCCCGCGCAGCTTCTCGGGCAGGCGCTGGGCAGCCCAGGCCGTCAGGGCCCACTCGCGCCCCAGCCCCGTCATGATCACGAGGCCGCCCACCAGGAAGCACGCCAGCACGAAGATCATCGTCAGCAGGAGCAGCCTCAGCTCGGTCCGCTGCCACATGAACTCGAAGCGCAGCAGCGAGGCGACCGCCGCCACTCCGACCAGGGCGCAGAGCCCGATCGCGCGGTCGGCCAGGACCGTCGTCCAGGCCTCCTCACGCCGCTCGGGCGCGACCTGGCCGATGTAGTACATCTTGACCGCGTCGCCCGAGACCGCCCCTGGGATCACCATGTTCCAGAAGTGGCCGATCCAGGTCAGCTTGACCGCCGTCCACAGGCCGACCCGGATCCCCTCGGCCCGCAGCAAGAACTGCCAGCGCACGCCGCTCATCGAGAGCCCAACGGTCGCCAAGAGGGCGACCATGACCATGTAGCGGCTGGTGAGCGCCCCGCCGAGCTTGCTCCAATCGAACTCGTCCTTGCTCAGGATCCAGCCCAGCAAGGCAGCGGCGAGCCCGAGCTTGGCCAGGGTGAAGAGCCAGCCGACCCAGGCCGGTCGCGAGGGCTCGTCCGGCTCGGCCTCGCCCTCGCCCGGCTTGGCTGCCTCGCCCTCGCTCACCGCGGCGACTCAGCCGGCTGCGGTCCCTGCGTCGGCCCGGCGGCCTTCGGCTCCTCTGCCGCCTGCTCGGGCTCAGCCTGCTTCGGCTCCG
>CALDQK010000248.1 GCA_937911525.1 uncultured bacterium | reverse complement strand
CACCTGCAGCCCCGGCCGCGCCAGCCGCTGCTCCCGCGCCGCCGCCCCCGCCTCCCCCCGCTCCCGCGGCGGCTCCCGTCGCCGCGCCCGCGGCCCCCTCGGCGCCGAGCGGCGCGGACCTGACCAGCGTCTACAAGACCCTGGGGAGCACCTGGGACGCCCTGCTGCAGTGCGCTGACATCATCTTCCAGAACGAGCCGCACAACCCGGACTCGTACTCACTGCGTCGCTTCGCGACCTGGAACAAGAGCAAGTTCTCCGAGATCCGGCAGCCCGAGGGCGGCAAGCTGAGCTTCCCCGGCAACAAGCCGGGCCTGCTCGAGAAGCTCGACGAGCAGCTGGCCAACGAAGAGTGGCAGGCCGTGCTGCAGGCGGCCGAGCCCGAGTGCAGCCAGCGTCCCTTCTGGGTCGACCCCCACTACTACGTGTTCCGCGCCCTGGAGGGCCTCGGCAAGCGCTACGCCGCCGCGGCGACGGCGGTCGAGGGGCAGGCGCGCGCCTTCGCCGCCAGCCACCCGGCGGCGCTCGAGCTGCGCTTCTCCAACGACGCTCCCCTCGCGAGCGGGCCGACCAAGCTCTGGCTGAGCTCCAGCGGCGGCGGCGGCGGCGAGGGCGGCGATGGCGCCGGCGGCGTCGAGGGCAAGCTGCTCGCGGCCCTCGGCGAGGCGCGTCAGCAGGTCCTCTCGGGCGAGCTCGGCCCCGCGGTCGAGACGGTGCGCGGCGCGCTGAACGGCGCGCGCGGCCGGCGCGCCGACTTCCTGCTCGGCTTGACCCTGGCGCGGCTCTGCCTGGACGGCGGGCGCCCCGAGCTGGCGCGTAGCCAGCTCGACCGCCTGGCGAGCGACTGCGAGCGCTATCAGCTGGCGGACTGGGAGCCCGAGCTGGCGGTCCAGCTGCTCGAGCTGCGCTGGCGCAGCCTGAAGGATTCCCCGGCGGAGGGTGAAGACCCTGACGCCCTCTACTCACGCCTCGCGGCGCTCGATTTGAGCGCGGCGCTGGCCCTCACGGACGCCTAAGGAGGCGGAGATGGCAAAGGAAGGTTCGGTAGCGCCGAAGGAGCGCGTCAACATCCTCTACAAGCCGGCGACCGGCGACGCGCAGGAGGAGAAAGAGCTCCCGCTCAAGCTGCTCATGATGGGCGACTTCACCGGCCAGACGGACGAGACGCCCCTGGGCGAGCGCAAGGTCCTGAGCGTCAACAAGGACAACTTCAGCGACGTGATGCGCGGCCAGAACCTCAACCTGAAGTTCGGCGTGGAGAACAAGCTGAGCGACGACGCCGACGCGGGCGACCTCGCGGTCAACCTCAACATCGAGACGCTCAAGAGCTTCTCGCCCGAGGCCGTCGCCGAGCAGGTCCCCGAGCTGAAGAAGTTGCTCGACCTGCGCAACGCGCTCACCGCGCTCAAGGGCCCGCTGGGCAACATTCCCGCTTTCCGCAAGAAGATCCAGTCCATCGTCGGTGACGACGGCGCCCGCGAGAAGATCCTCAAGGAGCTCGGCGGCGGCGGCGACGCTTAGGTCCCCAGCAAGAACACAGGAGAAGACACATGGCTGAAGAGCAACAAGCCGCGGGCGGCCAGCCCGCCGAGGCGCAGGCCGAGTCGCTGGGGCTGCTGGACGAGATCATGCAGCAGACCCGCATGACCCCCGAGGACGAGGGCTACGACGTCGCCAAGCGCGGCGTCCAGGTCTTCATCTCGGAGCTGCTGGCGCCGGGCAAGGCCCAGAAGAAGGCCGACAAGACCGCCGTCGACTCGATGATCGCCGAGATCGACAAGAAGCTGAGCGCGCAGCTCGACACGATCCTGCACCACGAGCAGTTCCAGAAGCTGGAGTCGGCGTGGCGCGGGCTGAAGCTGGTCGTCGACCGGACGAACTTCCGCGAGAACGTCAAGATCGACCTGCTGAACATCTCCAAGGACGAGCTGCTCGAGGACTTCGAGGACAGCCCGGAGATCACCAAGTCGGGGCTCTACAAGCTGGTCTACACCGGCGAGTACGGCCAGTTCGGCGGTGAGCCCTACGGGGCCATGATCGGCAACTACTACTTCGATCCGGGTCCGCAGGACGTGGCGCTGCTGGGCAAGGTGGCGAGCACCGCCGCCATGTCGCACTGCCCCTTCATCTCGGGCGTCAGCCCCAAGTTCTTCGGGCTGGAGAGCTACACCGATCTGCCCAACCTGAAGGACCTCGAGAGCGTGTTCGAGGGCCCGCAGTACGCCAAGTGGCAGTCCTTCCGCGAGTCGGAGGACGCGCGCTACGTCGGCCTGACGGCGCCGCGCTTCCTGCTCCGTCTGCCCTACGGCAACGAGACGGTCCCCGTGAAGGCCTTCAACTACGAGGAGAGCGTCCAGGGCGACCACGACGGCTACCTGTGGGGCAACACGGCCTTCGCCTTCGCTACGCGCCTGACCGACAGCTTCGCCAAGTTCCGCTGGTGCCCGAACATCATCGGTCCCCAGAGCGGCGGCGCGGTCGAGGACCTGCCCCTGCACCAGTACGAGGCCATGGGCGAGATCCAGACCAAGATCCCGACCGAGGTCCTCCTCTCGGAGCGCCGCGAGTACGAGCTCAGCGAGCAGGGCTTCATCGGCCTGACCATGCGTAAGGGCAGTGACGAGGCCTGCTTCTTCTCTGCCAACTCCTGCCAGAAGCCGAAGACCTTCGGCACGAGCAAGGAGGGCAAGATGGCCGAGACGAACTACCGGCTCGGCACCCAGCTGCCCTACATGTTCATCGTCAACCGCCTCAGCCACTACATCAAGGTGCTGCAGCGCGAGCAGATCGGCTCCTGGAAGGAGAAGGACGACCTGCAGCGCGAGCTGAACGCCTGGATCGGCCAGTACGTGGCGGACGACGACAACCCCTCGCCCGCGATCCGCAGCCGCTGCCCGCTGCGTAGCGCGCACATCGCTGTCGAGGACGTCCCCGGTGACGCCGGTTGGTACAAGGTGTCCATGAAGATTCGACCCCACTTCAAGTACATGGGATCGTTCTTCACCCTCTCGCTGGTGGGCAAGCTCGACAAGGAGTAACCCGCCGGGGGCCGCTCCCCGACGGGCCTAGAGGCTCGTCGGGGATTCGGGCCAACCATGTTCTACAGTTCTGCGCGGTGTCCACGGGACGCTGTGCGTCCCTTACGACTCACACGAAACACAGGAATCAGGAAGAGAGCTCCACATGGCGATGAAGGTTTTTATCAAGGTCAAGGACATGCCCGGCTCCTCGACCGAGAGCGGTCGCGAGGAGTGGTCCGAGGTCCGCGGGTTCAGCCACGAGATGGTCTACCCCTTCGACATGCAGGACATGTCGGGGACCAGTGAGCCCAAGCACGGCGCGGTCAAGATCTGGAAGGCGATCGACAAGGCCTCGCCCAAGATCTACGAGGCGCTGGCCAAGAAGAGCAAGGTCGGCGAGATCGACATCGAGTTCGAGCGCGACAACCCCAACGACGGTAAGACCGAGGTGTATTACACGATCCACCTCGAGGACTGCCGCGTGATCTACGCGCGCCCGCACATTCCGACCACTGCGGAGAAGAACGAGCAGTCGCTGCCGCACATGGACGAGGTCGGCTACGCCTACCGCAAGATCAACTGGACCTGGAAGTCCGGCGGTCAGGTCCCCACGACCTTCGACTTCGACGACCCCAACTCCTAAGGGTCAGCGGCGGGGCCTGCCTCGCCGCTTCGAAGACGACCTGGACGGCGCGCGCGCAAGCGCGCGCCGTCTTGCGCCTTCTACTCCCCGCTTAGGAAGAGAACCCCGTGGCTCGCGAGTTGACGATCCTCGAGCGCCTGCGTCGCGGCGAAGAGCCTTCGCAGCGGACGGCTGTCGAGGACACCAACCTGCTCGGCAAGTCGGTCCAGGCCAACGTCGGCCGGCTGCTCAACGCGCGCCTCGAGCACGCGCCAGCGCAGCCTGACTACGGAGTCCCGGCCCCGTCCGAGATCGTCTACGGCTACCCCTCGGCCGTGACGCGAATGCAGAAGCACATCAAGGGGCTGATCGACAAGTACGAGCCTCGCCTCGCCGACGTGGAGGTGATCCACATCGAGAGCGACGAGCGGAACCAGCTGACCTTGCAGTTTCAGATCCAGGGGCGCCTCTGCACCTCGGCGAACTCGACTTGGATCAGCTTCCTGACCCGCTTCGACCCTTCGGGTCGGATCTCGCTCCGCCGCTAGGCGCGGCGCCCGCCCGCGGGAGACCTCCTTGTTCAACAAGTACTACCAGGACGAGCTCGCCTACCTGCGCGAGCTAGGGCGTGAGTTCGCCGAGCACAACCCCGAGAGCGCGGGTTGGCTGGCGCAGCCCGGCGTCGACCCCGACGTGGAGCGCCTGCTGGAGGGCTTCGCCTTCCTGACCGGCCGGATCCGCCAGAAGCTCGACGACGAGCTGCCGGAGCTGACCCACGCGCTGCTGCAGCTCTTCTGGCCGCACTACCTGCGCCCGCTGCCCTCGATGACCACGATCGAGCTCAAGGCCAAGCCCAAGGCCGCGGCCAAGGTTCAGCAGTGCCCGCGCGGGTCCGAGCTCGGCTCGCAGCCGGTCGACGAGACGCGCTGCACCTTCCGCACCGCCTACGAGACGACCGTGTGGCCGCTCAAGGTCGACGCGCTCGAGGTCGGCAGCAGCTCCGACCCCTACCTGCGCCTGACCCTGGCCCTCAACCGCGGGGCCGCGATCGGCAAGCTGGAGCTCACGACCCTCCGGCTGCACTTCACCGGCGCGACGGCCGCCTCGCGCGGGCTCTACTTCGCGCTGGCGCGCTACCTGGGGAGCGGGCGCGCCCACGCGGGCGGAACCTCGGTCGAGCTCCCGCAGCTCCGCGCCCGCCCCGTCGGCTTCGCCGAGGACGAGGCGCTCCTGCCCACGCCCAAGGCGTCCTACCCGGGCTTCCGGCTGCTGCAGGAGTATTTCCTCTTCCCCGAGAAGTTCATGTATCTGGACCTCGAGGGGCTCGAGCCGCTCGCGAAGCTGGGCAACGAGGGCCAGGTCGAGCTCGAGCTGCGCCTCTCGAGCCTGCCCCACGACTTGCCTCCCGTGACCGCCAAGGAGGTGCGGGTCAACTGCACGCCGGCGGTCAACCTGTTCCGCCACGACGCGGACCCGATCCGGCTCTCGCGCGAGCGCGTCGAGTACCCGATCCGCCCCGCGGGCCAAGCCGCGCACTACGAGGTGTTCTCGATCGACTCGGTCCAGGGGATCCGGCGCGCTGATCCGACGCCCCGGATCTATCGCCCCTTCTACGCCTTCGAGCGCGTGGACGAGGGCGGGCTGCTCTTTCAGACCCGCGTCGCGCGGGCCCTGACCACGCGCGGCACCGATCACTACATGACCTTCCTCGAGGACGGCCTCCCGCCGGCCTTCGGGGACGAGACGATCTCGATCGATCTGACCTGCAGCAACCGCCACCTGCCGACCAGCCTCGGCCTGGGCGACGTCAACGAGCCGACCCCGCGCACCCCAGGCACCCTGGCTTTCGCCAACATCACCCGCCCCACGGCGCCCGTCCGTCCGCCGCTCGAGGGCGACCTGTTCTGGTCGCTCCTCAGTCACCTCTCGCTCAACTACCTCTCGCTCCTGACCCCCGAGAGCCTGCGGAAGCTGCTTCAGCTCTACGACTTTCGCGCCCGCGTCGACCGGCAGGCGGAGCGGGCGCTGGGTCGGCGGCTGGAGGGGATCCTGGCGGTTCAGAGCGAGCCCAGCCTGCGCGTGCTGCGCGGCGCGACGATCCGCGGCGTGACGACGACCCTGACCCTGGACGAGGACCGCTTCGGGGGCGAAGGCGAGGCCTATCTGTTCGGCAGCGTCATGGACGCCTTCCTGGCTCAATACGTGACCCTCAACGCCTACTCCCAGGTGAAGGTCCACGGCAAGAAATACGGAGAGGTCCACCAGTGGCCGGCGAAGACGGGCGCGCGAACCATCCTCTAGTTCGCCGCCTGGTCCGGGAGCCGCACCGGTTCTCCTTCTTCCAGGCGGTTCGACTGCTGCAGGACTTCTTCCCCGAGGCGCCGCGCGTCGGGGAGCAGGGACCGCCGCGCGACGAGGTGATCCGCTTCCAGGCCGGCCTGGGTCTCCACTTCCCGCCCTGCGACGTGGCCAAGATCACGCGCCTCGTCCCAGGCGACGGCCTGCCGACCGACCAGGACCTGGTCAACGGTCAGCAGCGAGTCGCCGAGGGGGTCGAGGGCGAGGCCGACTACGAGCAGATCGACGCGGAGGAGGGGGGCTACAAGCGGCGCGGGACCGACCTGCGCTACCGCTTCGCCAACACCTTCCTCGGGCTCTACGGGGTCAGCTCGCCGCTGCCGAACAGCTACACCGAGGACCTGCTCGACCAGGAGCCCGACTGCCTCGAGCGCGGCTTCTATGACCTCTTTCAGCACCGGCTGCACTCGCTCTTCTTCCGCTCGTGGGAGCGCTACCGCTACCCGGTGCGCTTCCGCCGGGATGGCGAGGATTACTTCTCTCAGCGCCTCAGCACGCTGGTCCACGTCTCCCGCGGTCAGCTCCCGCCCAACCACGGGCTGCCGATGCTGCGCCTGCTCTCGCTGGCGGGCCTGCTCAGCCAGGAGCCGCGCAGCGCGACCAGCCTCCTGGCGGCCTTGCGCTATGTGCTCCCGGAGGCCGAGTTCGAGGTCGAGCCCTTCGTGGGGCGCAAGCTGCCGATCCCCGCGGATCAGCGCTGTCGGCTGGGTCGGAGCAATCACGCCCTGGGGCAGACGGCTCACCTGGGGGCGCGGATCCTCGACCGCTGCTCGACCTTTCGCCTCGTGGTCGAGACGGATCGGCTCGAGAGCTACCTCGGCTTCCTGCCGGGCGGAGAGCTCCTGCCGCGCCTGCGCGAGGTCGTCGACCTCTTCAATACGGATCGTCTAGACTGCCAGCTCGAAGTGCGGATCACGGCTGAAGCCGTACCGCCCTTGCGGCTGGGTGCCAGGAGCGCCCACCTCGGCTGGTCCACCTGGCTGGGGGCGCCGCCAGCGCCTGCCCGTCGCGTTCGCATTCTCTTGCAAGGAGCTCTCCATGGCCGCCGTTGACCTCAAGAACTTGATCGGTCGCCTCAACACCTTCTCGAAGCGCGCCCTGGAGACGGCGGCTGGGATCTGTGTCTCGCGCACCAACTACGAGGTGACCGTCGAGCACGTGTTCCAGGCCATGCTCGAGGACCCCAGCGCCGACGTGCAGCACATCCTCAACCACTACGAAATCGAACACGGGCGCGTCATGAAGGCGCTGGTGGCCAACCTCGACGACCTGCGCACGGGCAACGCTGGCCGGCCGGTGTTCTCTCCCGTGCTGATGGAGTGGATCAAGCAGGCCTGGCTGATCGCCTCGCTCGAGTATTCGCTGGCCGAGGTCCGCTCGGGCAACCTGCTCCAGGCCCTGGTCAGCAGCCCGGGTCGCCTGGCGAGCGGGGACTACATCGACCTGATCACCGACAAGGTCAAGCTCGACGACCTGCGTGAGAACTACGCCAACATCGTCGTCAACTCGCGCGAGGAGGCCGCCTTCGCGACGGCTGGCCCCTCGGGCGGCGGCGGCGCGCCCGGTCAGCAAGCGGGCGCTGAGGGGAGCGCGATCGCCAAGTTCTGCGTGCACTTCACCGGGCGCGCTCGCGAGGGCCTGATCGACCCGATCTTCGGGCGCGATCGCGAGATCCGGCAGGTGATCGACATCCTGGCTCGCCGCCGCAAGAACAACCCGATCGCGGTCGGCGAGGCCGGCGTGGGCAAGACGGCCCTCGTGGAGGGCCTCGCGATTCGGATCGCCGAGGGCGACGTGCCCAAGCTGCTCCAGGGGGTCGAACTCTACGGCCTCGACATGGGCGCGCTCCAGGCGGGCGCCAGCGTGAAGGGCGAGTTCGAGAAGCGGCTCAAGGCGGTGATCGAGGAGGTCAAGGCCTCCGAGAAGCCGATCATCATGTTCATCGACGAGGCGCACACCCTGATCGGCGCCGGCGGGGCCGCTGGCAGCGGAGATGCTGCCAACCTGCTCAAGCCGGCCCTGGCGCGCGGCGAGCTGCGCACGATCGCGGCTACCACCTGGTCGGAGTACAAGAAGTACTTCGAGAAGGACCCCGCCCTGGCCCGTCGCTTCCAGCTGGTCAAGGTCGAGGAGCCCAACGACGAGCAGACGACGACCATGCTGCGCGGGCTCAAGGACAAGTACGAGGCCGCCCACGGCGTGATCATCCGCGACGACGCGCTCCAGGCCGCCGCCGAGCTGGGCAGCCGCTACATCGCGGGTCGTCAGCAGCCGGACAAGGGCGTCGACCTGATGGACACGGCCTCGGCGCGGGTCAAGATCGCGCTCACGGCCAAGCCCGCGGCCCTCGACGACAAGGAGCGGCGGATCGCGACCCTCGAGCGCGAGCAGCACGCTCACGAGCGCGACAAGGAGCACGGCTCGACCGACCGCGACGAGCGCCTGGCCGAGATCGCTGAGGAGATCAGGTCGCTCCAGGACCAGGTCGAGGCCGACACGGCGGCCTGGTTGAAGGAGCAGGAGGCGGCCCAGGCGGTGGTCGCCCTGCGCCAGCGCATGGCCAAGGCTCGCCTGGGCCAGGCGCCCGAGGGCGCCGACGCCCCCGAGGATCCGGCCGCGATTCAGCCCGACCTCGACGCCGCCCTCGCGGCGCTGGCGGAGATTCAGGGTGAGGAGCCCATGGTCCCGATCGAGGTCGACGCCGACGTGGTGGCCTCGGTGATCTCGGATTGGACCGGGATCCCCATGAGCAACATGGTCCAGGACGAGGCCGCTGCGCTCTTGGCCTTCGAGGAGACGATGAAGCAGCGGATCAAGGGCCAGGACCACGTGATGGACATCGTGGGCACCGGGATCCGCTCAGCCAAGGCGGGGCTCAAGGCCCCCGAGATCCCGATGGGCATCTTCCTCTTCGTGGGCCCCAGCGGCGTGGGCAAGACCGAGACGGCCCTGGGCGTGGCGGATCTGCTCTTCGGCGGCGAGCGCTTCATGACCTCGATCGCCATGAGCGAGTTCCAGGAGAAGCACACGGTCGCCAAGCTGATCGGCTCGCCTCCCGGCTACGTCGGCTACGGCGAGGGCGGTCTCCTGACCGAGGCGGTGCGCCAGCGCCCCTACTCGGTGGTCCTCCTCGACGAGTGCGAGAAGGCGGATCCCGAGGTCATGAACCTCTTCTATCAGGTGTTCGACAAGGGCGTCCTGACGGACGGCGAGGGGATCGAGGTCGACTTCAAGGACACCGTGATCTTCATCACGAGCAACCTCGCGACCGACATCATCACCGAGGCGGGCATGCTCGACGAGCCGCCCTCGGTCGACGACCTGGTCGCCATGATCCGCCCGGTCCTCTCCGCCCACTTCAAGCCGGCCCTCGTGGCCCGCATGACGATCGTGCCCTACTACCCGCTCAAGCAGGACGCGCTGCGCGAGATCACCGAGCTCAAGCTGAACAAGGTGCGCAAGCGGCTGCACCACGCTCACAAGATGAAGATGGAGTGGAGCGACGAGGTCGTGGACGCGATCGCCTCGCGCTGCACCGAGGTCGAGACCGGCGCCCGCAACGTGGACCACATCATTCGCGGGACCCTGCTCCCGCGCATGTCGACCCAGCTGCTGCACCAAATGACGACCGGCGAGGACATGCCGGGTCTGCTCAAGGTCAGCTACACCGACGCGGACGGCTTCGGCTTCGACTTCGAGTAGGCCTCTAGCCGGGTTGCGGCGACGAGCCCGTTCGTCTCGTGTTCGGACCGAGACGAACGGGCAGATGTTGCCCACGCCCTCTCGCCCCCGCTCGAGACTGCAGGAGTTAGGCCAGGCCCCTCGCTTGCCCACTCCGCAGGGCATGACCTCTCCACGCCGCTACTTGCCGGGTCAGTCCCGCGCCAACAGCCGTCGGGTGATCGAGCGCCGCTTCTACCTGAAGCCGACCCCAATGACGACGGCGATCTTGCTCTACCTGGTGGCGCGCGCGCTCCAGGGCCGTCGACTCAAGCTCCACACCTTCTCGATCCAGCCGAATCACTATCACGTGGTGATCACCGACTGCAGCGAGCCGGGCCAGCCCTCCGACGTCTCGGCGTTCTACCAGCACTTCAACGCCGTCTCCGCGCGCGCGCTGAACACCCACCTCGGCCGCTGCGAGTCGGTCTGGAAGGAGGGCAGCTTCAGCGACCGCGAGCTGTGGTGCAGCGAGTCCCTCCACGCCCAGCTGCTCTACGCCTGGATTCAGCCCCTCAAGGACGGCTGGGTCGACGACCTCGACGACTACGCCATCCGAGCGGTGCACTTCCTGCCCAAGGATCTTGGCCGGACCCTCAAGGTGCCCCGACCCAAGTTCGCCTTCTTCGGTGGCCAGCGGTCGCCGCATCGTCCGCCCACGGACCCCGACGCGCTGCGCCGCTGGCATCAGGAGCGCCGCGCGGAGGCTGAGCAGGAGCGTCGACGCTGGCGTCGCCGGAACGCCAAGAAGAACAAGAAGCGGGACCGAGCCCGGGTCAAACACCTCGAGCGCGAGCACATGAGGGCCTGGATCGACGAGCACCAGCCAGTCCACGAGCCAGGCCCCACCCGCTCCTCGCTCCCAGACGAGATCGAGCTCCACATCGACGTTCCGCCCGGCTTCGAGCACCTCGACGTCAACGAGGTCCGCGAGCACTTTCAAGCCCGCCTCACCACCGAGGTCGAGCGCGTCCGAGCCCAACGACTAGAGGGAGGTTACGCCGAGCCCGACCCACGCCGCCTCGACGCTTTGGACGCCTTCTCCTCCGCAGGCCCGAGCCGCCCAGATCCAGACGGCTACGAGCGAATCGACTACCGCGGCCCCAAGGAGGTGCGCACCGAGATCAAGCGCGGGCTCTACGCCTACCTCGACCGCTACCAGCTCGCCCTCCGCCAGCATCGGCAGCGATCACAAAGAAGGCGCCAGAGCGACACGGGCGGCCACAAGCTACGCAAGACCCGCAAGACCCGTCGCCCCGTCTTTCCCCTCGGGACCTACCGACTCCTGCGTGACGAGCAGGTATGGGTCAGCGTCTCGGAGACCCACGAGTCGCCCACTCCGCCGCCCTAGCCCGTGGCGTGCGGGCTAGTCGAGCACTCGCAAGTACCCCACAAGCTCGACGAACGAACCCAGGCGACCCCCGCAGGTCACCTGGGTGTCCTCGCGTACGGTCCTTCACCTTGGGCTCTGGCGCCTCGCTCGCCTGGGGTGGGATTGCATGGAAATCAGCCAGCGCGGCGCGCCATTTTTTTAAGAACCCCCGGTTCCGTAAAAAAAGCGCGCTAGGCCTGTCCGGCGCTCTGCAGAGCCAGCTTGCGCTGTTCCTTCCCCTGCTCTCCGCGGATCAGGGCGAGGGCAGCCAGCACGGGCTGACCGATCGCGAGGCGCACCGGCGGAGCCGTGGAGCGGTGGGGCTCGGGCACAGCGACCGTGTGGCTGAGGATCCCCGCCAGCTGGACCCCGCCACCGGACTGGGTCGGGAGCGTGATCAGCAGCGGAGCGCCGGCGTTGCGCGGCAGGAGGGGCGCGGTCGTGACCAGTTGGCCCGTCTCCCGGTCGACCGACGCCATGGTGCCCGTCTGGACCAAGGGCATGGTCCAGCCGCTGAGCGGCGCCAGGCCGTAGGGCGCGCAGAGGGTCGCGGTCGGGAGCAGGGCCTGGAGGTCGTGGGCCGGGAAGCACTGCGACTCGTTGAAGGCCTTGACCTTCCAACTCGGGTCGGTTGGGAAGAGACAAACGGCGACGTCGTCGTCCTTGCTCACGATCCAGTCCAGGGGCGTGCCGCGGCGGCCCTGGGTCAGGTCGAGCAAGGTCCCCTTCTTGTCGTCGCGGACCCAGGCTGAGATCGGCGCGTCGCCGGCGGCCTCGAGGGCGGAGCGGGCAGTCAGGAGCCACACGATCGGCGCTTCGACGAAGAGCACGCCCGCGCCGATCGGGGTCCAGGACTCACCCTCGACCTTGCCGAGTGGGACGAAGGACCCCAGCCACTCGTCTGGGTGAGGCTGGGTCGCGCTCTGGGTAGCTGGAATCACGAGAGCTTCCTGGCCGTGTCGAGGGCGACGTCCACCACGGCCAGGGCCGGGGCGACGCGCTGGGGCTGGACACGGCCCTGGGTCAGGCCGCCTGGTCGGCGCGTACTGCCCCAGCGGGAGCCGAGCAGGTCGACTTGCTCCTTGCCGTGGCTGGGTTCGCCGACGATCACGGCGCGACCGTGCTGTTGGAGAGAGGCGGCCAGAGCCTCGGCCGCAGAAGCGGTGCTGGCGTCGACGAGGATCACGAGGGGCAGAGTCGCGCCGGCCGTCGTGGTCTCCCAACGGAGGCTTGGGCTGGAAGCACCTAGCGAGCGGGCCTCGATCGCGGTGCTGTTCGCGGGCAGAAATGCAGCGGCCAGGAGAGCAGCTGCGCTCAGCTGACCGCCGGGGTTGCCGCGCAGGTCGAGCACGGCGCGACGGGCCCCGCGCTGCTCGAGGGCCGGCAGCGCGCGGCGCAGGAGGGTGGCGCTCGCGAGCGTGCAGCGGCGCCACTCCAGCCAGGCCGTGTCGCCGATCAGGTCGGCGCGGGGGGCGAAGTTGGGGCCCCCCAGGTCGCTCATGAGAATGTTGGTGATGCTCGGCACCAGCTTGGCGTTGGTCGAGCAGTTGTAGTTGTTGCCCTGGGTCGGGTTGAGCAGCGTCTCGGCCGGGCCACCCGTGAGCAGGACGCGAATGTTCCCCAGGTTGTTGCCGCCCATCATCATGAACGAGCTGTGCGCCACCCCCGCGTTATCGCCGTTGGTCATCATGGGCTTGGCCATTTGGTTGTGGCCAGGCATCAGCGAGAGGAAACAGGTCGGCAGGAAGGGCAGACCCATCGCGTTCGAGCCGAGGTTTGGATAGGGCAGGGGCGCGGTGCCGGTTCCGATCGGCGTGTTGCACACGTCCGGGAAGCCGATGTTCTCGCCGAGTCCTTGATTGCTACAGGGCAGCACGAGACCTCCTACTGGAGCTTGATCAGCTCGGCGTCGATCTTGACCAGGTCCAGGGCCAGGTTCTGGACCCGACCCGCCCGCTTGCCGTCGACCTCCTCGACGACGCGCTGGACGCGCTGCGCGACGGTTCGCAGCAAGCCCTTGAGGCGCAAGCTCGACTCGCGAGTCGAGGACTCGAGGGCCTCGGCGACGCGCTCGAGGAGCTCGGCGCGGAGCGTGACCTGATCTCCAGTCAGGCGAAGCGCGCGGCGCGCGCTGAGGCGCAGGCGGCCCTTGGCTCGCAAGGCGACGTCGCCTGGAAACCACAGCAGCGAGGTCCCGCTGCCGCGCTCGACGCCGAGCACGTAGTGGCGCTCGGCGCGGGAGATCACCCACAGGGTGTCGCCGACTCGTGGCGTGTAGGCGTAGGGCAGGGCCCAGGTCGGGGTCACCTGGCGACCGTCGGCCAGCAGCACGCGGGCGCGGCCCTCCTCGACGGAGAGCACGGCGGCGGAGCCGACTTGGGTGCCGCTCGGGGCCAGCGCCGCCAGGGCGGCGGCGTAGGCCGCGCTGGGCGGGGGCAGCTCGCTCGGAGCAGGCGCCGGCTGCTCGGCGCGGGCGCGCCGGCGGACGCCGAGTCGCCGGCGGAGGCGGCGGGTCAGGCTCTGGCGAGGGCTGGTCTCCTCGCGCGACGGCGTCTTGATCTGAGGTGGGATCACTGGGCTGCCTCCTCGGCGGGGAGCGACGGCGGCTGGAAGCCCCGCTCGCCCTCGAAGCGCTCCTTGTCGGTCCTACGCGCGCCGCGCAGCTTGGCGCCGCTCCAGTTGGCCCCCTTGTCGAGGATCCCGTGGAGCTGGGCCGTGAACAGGTCCGCCCCCGAGAGGTCGGCCCCGTCCAGGGTCGCGTAGCTCATGTCGGCGTAGTGCAGCTTGGCGCCGCGGAAGCGGGCCGCGCTCAGGTCCGCCTCGACCCACACCGTCTCGCGCAGGTCGCAGCCGCTGAACTCGGCCAGAGGCGCCTTGACCTCCGGCAGGATCGCGTTGCGCAGGTCGCTGTCGCGCAGGATCGCCTCGCGCAGGTTGGCCTTCGCGAAGCAGGCCTTGCGCGCCGAGACGCCCTCCAGCAAGGCGCCCTCGAGGTTGGCCTCCATGAAGATCGCCATGTCGAGGTTGCAGCCGCGCAGGTCCGCGCCCTTGAGGTTGGCCTTGATGAAGCTGCTCGAGTTGAGGTCCGCGCCGCGCAGATCGTGCCCCTCGAGGTTCGCGTCGAGGAGCATGCAGCGGCTGAGCGTCATGCCCGCCAGCGGGAACTGCGTGTAGTCGAACTCGTTCATGTTCGCGTGGAACACGGTTCCCTCGAGCTTGGTCCCCTTCATGCTCGCGCGCACCAGGTTGCAGTTGTGCAGCAAGGAGCGGCTCAGGTCGGCCCCGTCGAGGTTGGCGTCCTCGAAGCCTGCGATCGTGAGGTCGCAGTCGCTCAGGTCGGCGCCGCTGACGTTGGCCTTGTTGAACTGGGCCATGGTCAGGTCGTGGCCCCTGAGCTGCGCCCCGGGCATGACCGCGCGCTCGAAGATCGCGCAGCGCAGGTTGGCCCCCTCGAAGCGGGCGCCGGTCAGGTCGGCCTCCACGAAGAGCGTCATCTCGCAGACCGTCTCGCGCAGGTCGGCGTCGCGCAGCTTGCTGTCGTGGAAGATGCATCCTTTGAGGTTCAGCCCGCGCAGGTCCCAGCCGCTCAGGTCGAGCCTGCTCAGGTCGACGCCCTCGAGCTCGCGACCGACCAAGGAGCCCGGCTCGAGCTTGGAGCCGCCCATGGCGACCCGCAGCAGCTTGCGCGGCAGGATCGCCCCGCGCAGGTCGCAGTCGCTGAGCGCGCTGTGGTCGACCTCGGCGTCGCTCATGTTGGCCCCGCGGAGGTCGGCCCCGTAGAGCTGCACCGAGCTGAGCTTGGCGCCGCTCAGGTCAGTGCCGACCAGGCTGGCCTCGCCCAGCATCACGCCCTCCATCGTGACCCCGGACAGGTTCGCCCCGTCGAGCTTCGCCTTGTCGAAGAGGCAGCTCTTGATCGAGCGCCCGCTCAGGTCGAGCTCGCGCAGGTCCGCGCCGCTCAGGACCAGCTCCGCCAGGTCGCCAGGGGGCAGGGTCACGCCGCGGAGGTCGGCCTCGCTCCCGATCACGTGCTCCAGGCGGGCCTCGCTCAAGTCCGCGCCGCGCAGGTCGGCGCCCTTGAGCAGGGTCTGGACCAGGGTCGCGCCGCGCAGGCTGGCGTTGCTCAGGTTCGCCTCCTGAAGCACCGCCCGGCTCAGGTCGGCCCCGCTCAGGCGCGCGCCGCTCAGGTCTGCCCCGATCGCGACCAGGCCCGCGCGGGCCCCGGTCAAGTTTGCGCCGCGCAAGACGGCGTCGGGCAGGACCGTCTCCTCGATCCGCGCCCCCGCCAGGTTGGCGTTGCTGAGGTCGACCTCGCTCAGGGCCGCGTGCACGATCGTCGAGCCGCGCAGGTCGCAGCCCGCGAACACGCTCTTGGGCGCTATCAGCCCGCTCAGGTCGCGCTGGCTCAGGTCGCAGCCGTTGAGCTGGCACTCGTGCAGCTGGGCCTCTCGCAGCGCAACGCCCGCGGTGTTGGCCCCGCGCAGAGTGCACTGCATCGCCAGCGCGCCGCGCATGTCGGCGCCGCTCAGGTCCGCGTCGCGCAGGTCGCACTCGTGCAGCTGGGCGCGCATCAGCTTCGCGCCTACGAGCTTGGCCTGACGCAGGTCGCACTGACGCAAGGTCGCGCCGTTGAAGTCGACGCCGCTCAGGTCGACGCCGCTCAGGTCGAGCTCGAGCAGGACCACGCCCGCCATGCTCGTGCCCGTCTTGGCCCGCTCCAGCACGTCCTCGCGCGCGAGCAGGTGCTCGCGAGCCTGGGGGTGGTCGGGGATCCTCACTGCGGCGCCCCCGGGGTGCGGTCGAAGCGCGACATGGCCATGGACGCGCCGTTGAAGTCGCAGGCCGCCATCTCGGCGTCCATGAACTTGGCGTCGTAGAGGTTGCTCTGCACGAACTGAATGTCGAGCAGCCGGCTCTCGCAGAGGTCGACGCCCTTGAGGTCGGCGGACACGAAGCTGACCCGCTCCAGGTTGGCCTTGCGCAGCACGATCTCCTTCATCGTCGCGGCGTAGAAGTTGAGGTCGGTCCCCTTGACCTCCCGCCAGAGCGACTTGCTCAAGAGCGCGTGGCTGAAGTCGCTCCCGATCAGGGACACGCCCAGCCACTTGCTCGCCTCGGCGTTCATGCCCACGAAGCTGCAGGCTTCGAAGCGCGCGTCGCCGCCGGTGTGGCAGCCCGGCGCCTTGACCCGCAGGAAGCGCGCCCGCTCCGCCACCACGTCGCGCAGGTCGGTGTCGATCAGGGTCGCATCGGTGAGGTCCGCGTCGCTCAGCTGCGCCCCGGCCAGGCAGCTCTTCTCGAACACGATCCCGCGCAGGTCCGCGTTGCGCAGGTCGCAGTCGCGCAGCGAGCCCAGGGTCGCGCGCGTCCCGCGCAGGTCCGCCCCGTCCATGCGGGAGCCGTCGAACACCGCCATGTCGAAGCGCAGCTCGCGCGCGATCAGGCCCTGCATGTTGGACTTGCCGATGTTGGCCATCTGCACGTCGGCGCCGCTCATGTCGACGCCGCGGAAGTCGGACTTTGGCAGCATGGCCGTGCCGAGCCTGGCCTTGACCAGGCGCGCGCCTGCGAAGTTCGCCGAGCCCATGGCCTGCTCGAGGTTGGCCTCGCTCAGGTCCGCCCGCTGAAAGCTGGTCTCGCCGACCTGGATCCCACTCAGGCTCGCGCCCGCGAGGTCGGCGTCGTCGAGGCAGGCCTTGATCAGGACCGCCCCGTCGAAGCTCGCGCCGGCGGCCTTGATCCCTGGCAGCTGGGCCTCGAGCAGCGAGGCGTCCAGCAGCTTGGCCCCGACCAGGGCGGCGCCGTCCAGGCGCGCCTCGCCTAGCTCGGCGCCGTCGAGGCGGGCCTCGCTCAGGTCGGCGCCCTGGAGGTTGGCGCCCTTGAGGTCGGCCCAGCGCAGGTCCGCGCCGCGCAGCTGGGCGCCCGCGAAGTTGGCCCCGGTCAGGGTCGCCTTGACGAAGCTCTTTCCGCTCAGGTCCTGACCGGCGAAGTCGGCCTCGACGAGCTCCTGGCCCGCGTAGTCGCGCTTCTCCGGCTGGGCCGAGGCCCCCGGCAGCGAGGCGAGCATCGCCGCCAGCCGGCCCTTGAACGCGATCAGCGGCGCCACCGCCGCGGCCGAGGCCCCCAGCGCCATCAGGTGATCGGCCAGCCCCTGCAGCCCGTCGAGGGCGCCCCCCAGCTCCGGCGCGCTCACGGCGCCGAGCTTGCGCGCCGCGCCGAGGGTGATCCGGCGGCCGATCTCGAACACGCCCATGATCGGGTGCTCTTCGCCCAGGCGATTGCTCCAGAAGGCCTGCTGGCCGTCGAGGCGGTCCAGCGCGCCTTGGGTCGGGTTGGGCAGGTCCGGGAGCTCGGGGAGCTCGACCTGGTCGAGGGGCGCGAGCGCCTCGCTCACGACCTGGTCCATGGAGGGGATCTTGGCGAGCCCCTCGCGCAGCTCGGCTTGAGCCTGGGTCAGCTCAGCGATCTGCTCGGGGTCGCCGCCCGTCTGCTGAAGCTGCTCGATCGCCTGCTGGAGCGCGCTCAGCCCGTCCTCGCCTGCCTGCGCCACCGCCTCGTCGGGGGTCGGGGCAGGCCCCGGCCGCTGCGGCTGGGCGAGCGCCTCCTCGAGCGCGCTGGCCGCGTCGGGGTGGCGGGCCGCCTCCTCGCGCGCCTTCTCGATCCCGGAGCGAACTTGCTCGGCCGCCTTGCGCATCTCGTCGCGCGACTCGCCGGGAGGCAGCGTCTGGGCCAGCTGCTCGAGCGCCGCCGCCGGGTCGTCCTTGGCTGGCGCCTGCCCCTTGGCCTCCTTGAGCTTGGCCGCCTGCTCGAGCTGGTCCGCCGCCTGCTCGAGGATCTCCTTGCTGCCAGGCTCGGAGGTCTTGGCCATCTCCCGCAGGTTCTTCGCCACCGCGAAGGGGTCCTGCTTGGCCGCCTTCATCTGCTCGGCCATGGCCAGGAGCGTGGCGGGGTCCTCGGGCAGCACGATCCCTTTGGCCTCGGCCACGAGCTTCAGCTGCTCGATCGGGTCGTCCATTTTCCCGTAGGCCGCCACCGCCCAGGGAGGGATCAAGCCGTCCTTGGGCAGGGTCGCGGCCAGCGCGGCGAAGTCCGGCTTGGGCCCGCCGTAGAGCTCGGCCTGCTCCTGCTGCTTCATGGCCTCGGCCAGCTCGAAGAAGCCGTCGGGGGCCTTCTCCTTGATCCCGATCGGGTCGTCCTCGAAGGCCTCGAGCAGCGCCAGGTAGTGCTCGCGCGAGAGCGGTGGCTCAGCCAGGGGCTCCGAGGCCACGTAGGCGACCTTGACGTCGCTGAGGTCGATCTCGTTGATCGGGCACAGCCCGCGCCAGGTCAGCTCGAGGCGCCCCGCGTCGAGGTCGGCGTAGAGCGTGTCGAGGACCATTTGCAGGTCGTGCACGGTCTGGTCGTGCTGCTTGACGAACACGCGGATCCGCAGGGCCGGCAGCGCGACGTCGAACTCGCTCGCCTCGGGGTGCAGGTTGCGGAACCAGACCCGCTCGTCGCCCTTCAGGTAGAAGGGCAGCTGCTGATCGGCCGGCGCCGCGTTGTGGTAGCTCCAGTCGAAGTCCTCGGCGGGGAAGGGCGCGCGGGTCTTCTCCCAGCGCTTGCCGTACTTCTTGCCGACCTTGCCCCGCCGCTCGGGCCACACCGGCGAGATCGGCAGGTAGGTCGCCGGGTCGACCTTCTTGCCGGGCTTACTGACCGCGGCGCGCGGGTCCTCGACGTTGTGCATCTCGGGCCCGACGAAGCCCTTCCCGCCCGGGTTGAGCGGGTGACCCTCCCCGCCGTAGGCGTGGGCCCAGTCGAGCGGCATGCTCTGGAAGGTCTCGGGCTCGCTGATCGAGCCGCCGAACACCAGACCGGGCTTGTAGGTCCGCGGCCCATAGACGCGCAGGGTCTTGCTCCACTCGCCGATCCCCCAGGCGACGTCGCACACCACGTCGCCGCCGCCGGGCGGGTAGCAGGTGCCCTTGAGCAGGAGGTCGGTGTTGGGCTTCCAGTCAGCGAAGTCGCTGTGCCGGGTGATCGGTCCGACCCGCTCGGTGTCGTCGGGCGACCAGGTCTCGCCCGACATGAAGCCCTGGTCGATCTCGTCGGTGATCGCCTCGAGGGGCTGGCCGGGGACGAGCTTGAACACGCCGCGCACGCAGGCCGCGAGCTCGACCTGACGGCCCTGGCGCGAGGTCGCGCGGGGGCCCCAGTAGAAGCCGGTCTCGTTCTTGTGGAAGAAGGTCACGCTCGGCGTCGCCTACTTGCTCTGCAGCAGGGACAGGATGTTGTCGTTGAGGTTGGTGTCGGTGTCGCTGATCGTGATCTCGCCGTCGGTCAGCTCGAACTCGATCTTGTTCGCCACGCCGAGCTCCATCTTGAGGCCCGTGATCGAGATCTCCATGATCATGGCCGTGATCGAGATCTCCATCAGCATCGCCGCCGCGATGCTGATGTCGGTCTTCATGCCCACGAACACACCGATGCTCGTCTTGGCCGCGAGCACGAGGTCGATGTCGGTGTCGGCCGCCATGACCATGTTCAGGTTGGTCCGGGCCGCCATGACCATGGTCATGTTGGTCTCGGCGGCGAGCGTCATGCTCATGGAGCTCTTCGCCGCGAGCGTCATGCTCATGCTCGAGTAGGCCGCCATGGTCAGCTCGACCGAGTTGCAGGCCGCGATCGTGAGCGCGATCTCGTTCTTGGCCGCGACCGTGAGCGCGATGCTGTTCGAGACGCCGACCGTCAGCGCGACCGAGTTGGCCGCCGAGACCGAGAGCTCCGTCGAGCTGCGCGGCCCGACCGCGATCGAGGTCGAGATCCGCGGACCGACGTCGATCGAGGTCTCGTTGGTGTTGGTGAGCGAGATCGAGGTCGAGAGCTTGGGGCCGAGGTTGATCGAGAGGTTGGCCTCGGCCGCCACGGTCAGGGTCATGTCGGCCGTGGCGCCGATGAACAAGGACATGCTCGTATCGGCGCCCAGGCGCATGCTGATGCTGTTGCTGACGCCCAGGCTGAGCGAGGTCGACTGGGTCGCGCCGAGGTGCATCGAGACCGAGGCCGCCGCGCCGATGTGGTAGTCCTCGTTGAAGGTGTCGCCCTCCTCGAGGTGGTAGCCCGTGCCGCCGGTGCCCCAGCTGTAGGACGCGCTCACGTCATCGTAGCTGAAGCTCTTGCTGCGCTGGGTCAGGCTGACCTTGTCGCCCGTCGAGATCGACACGTCGCGATGCGGCACGCCGCTGTTGAACACGTAGCCGGTGCTGAGGTCGGCGCCCTTGCCTTCGACCTTGCCCGTGCCCGAGTCGACGAAGCCCGCGTAGCCCGGGTTGCGCGCCACGAACTCCTCGATCGTGGTCGGCTCGGAGGGCTTCGCAGAGTCGGTCGCGGCGTTGCCGCTGCCCGGGCCGAGGCTGCGCAGCACCGAGTCGAGGCCCTTGGGGAAGGGCGCGCCGCCCTTGATCGCGGCCTTCAGGCCCTCGCCCGGCGCGAGCGGCTGACCGATCCCCTCCGGTCCGCTTGCCGCGCGGGCCGCGGCCGTCGCCGACGCCGCCGAGGGGTGTCCATCCTCCCGCGGCTCCTGATCGAGCAAGCGCTGGAGCCAGTCGCCGCCCTTCAGGAGGGCCTCGGCCCCGCCGCCGCCGCTAGGCGGTGGGGGGCTGCCCGTCGCGGGCGGGTGCCGCTGGTCCTCCATGAAGATGCCCGAGGCGCAGAGCTTGAAGGTGCCCGGCAGGTCGGGGTCGTCGTCGAGCACGATCACGTTGCCGTTCGTGGTCGAGATCCGGTTCTGGCGGTTGTTGCCCTGGTCGACGGGCGTGTGCGTGTCGGGGTTGGGGACCGCGCTCGCGATCACGGGCCGGTCGGGGTCGCCGTCCACGTGCGTGATCAGGACCTCGGTCCCCTTCAGCAGCGGGAAGTGGATCCCCGAGTCGACGCCGGCGTAGGGCTGAGCCATGCGCATTCGCCGCGAGCACTCGCCGTCGGGCGTCTCGTCGTGGGCCTCGTCGAAGGGGATCCGGACCAGGTAGCGGCCCTCCTCGTCGAGGTCGGCGTAGTCGCCGGGGCCGACCGAGTCGATCTTGGCGTTCATCACGCCCTTGATCGAGGGCCACTCGGTCAGGCGCTCGGGGCGCCAGTCGCGGTCGGCGGGGATCGCCTCGAAGTCGTTGCGGTAGGTCGCGCCGGTGACGGTCGAGGCCTCGAGGTTGATCGACTGCTCCGCCTCGTGGCTGACCCGCGTGATCAGGAAGTTGGCGTTGAAGTCGCTGCGGAAGTGCTCGTCGAGCTCGAAGGTCCGCCCGGGCCGGAAGGCGCGGCAGGTGCTCTGGCCGTGATAGACCTGCGAGCGGCAGTGGAACTCCTGCGCGCGGACCTCGGCCAGCTTGGCGCCCTGCTCGGGCGTCTTGTAGTGGTCGTTGTATTCGGTCTGGTGCCCGCAGCCCTCGGAGAACACGTCCCGCGTGCTGCTCAGGCGGCTGGCCGGGTTGCGCCAGTTGTAGTCGTTGAGCGCGACCTTCTTGGGCTGGCGCACGACGCGCTGGCCGAAGCTGAGCACCTCCTCGTCGTCCTTGCCCGAGTCGCTGCCGGCCCCCTGAGAGCGGGCCTGGGGGCGGTAGGGGTAGGTCGAGGCGCCGGGGACGACGGGCTTGTAGCTCGCCATGGTGTCGGCGAACACGACCTTCTCGTTGGTGCCGTCGTTCTCGAAGAAGAAGAACACCCCCTCGTGCTCGAGCCAGCGGCAGAGGAAGTCGTAGTCGGTCTCCTCGTACTGGACGACGTATTCGCGCTGGGGATAGACCTCGCGATCGGGGCTCGCCCCGCCGCTGGCTCGCTTGAGGTCGAAGCGGTAGTCCGTGTCGGCCTGCAGCCCGACGCCCTGGCCCTTGAGCACGTCGCCGACCAGGTCCTCGATCGTGCGGTCCATGAAGATCCGGCTGCGATAGAACTCGGTCGTCTTGAACAGGTCGGGCACGAGGACCGCCCGGTAGCTGGTCCAGTTCTGACCTTGCTCGAGCAGCTGCAGCTCACTGAACATGCCCGAGTAGTAGCGGAAGGCCTTCATGCCGGGGCCGAGGCGATACTGGATCCCCAGTCGGGCCGGCTCGTAGAGCACCTTCTCGAGGTCGATCTTGGGGTCGGCCGAGACGAGCTGGAGCTCGAAGCGGAACATGCCGGAGAGCTGCTCCTCGCCCGTGAGGCGGGTCACGAGCAGCGCGTCTTCGGGCAGCGCGTCGGTCTCGAGCTTGAGGGTCTGGTTGGTGAAGCTCATGGCTCAGTGCCCCAGCTGGAGGGTCTTGGCGTCGATCTTGACCACGTCCTTGGCGAGGGTCACCGAGCGCTGGCTCTGGGTGTAGTCCTCACCGGCGACGAGGCGCTGCGACTCGCCGAGGTGCTCTGTCAGCAGCCCCTTGACGATCCGCACGGCCGAGTCTGCGCGCTCGCTGATCTGCTTGGCGAAGGTCCTGAGCGCCTTGGCGCGCAGGGTCAACTCCGGGGCCTCGAGCTCGATCCCCTTTTCACCGTGGAGCTCGAGGCGGCCCTCGACGGCCCGCAGCTCGACGTCGCCGGGGAACTCGAGGGTCCGCGGCGCGGCGCCGCTCAAGACGCCAATCGCGAAGTAGCGCTGGTCTTGACCGATCACCAGCAGCTCGTCACCGGCCTGGGGGCGGTAAGGGAAGGCCAGCGCCATCCGAACCGCCACCTCGGCGCCGTCTTCGAGGCGCACCCGCACGCGGGCGCCCTCCCCCGCGACCACGGCGCCCGGACCCAGGTAGCCTTCTTCGCCCGCGTTGGCGGCCAGAGCTGCCTCCG
>CALDQK010000247.1 GCA_937911525.1 uncultured bacterium | reverse complement strand
GCAGCTCGGCGCGGAGGCGCTCGAGCTCGCGCGGGGCGAGGTGGCGCTCGATCTCGGCCAGGAGCTGTCGCACGACCTGGGGGGCCATGCCGCCAACTTAGCCGGCGGCACCCCCTCGGGCAGCAGGGAGGGCTGACTAGCTGAGCGGGTGGTCCGCCGCGCTGGCGCGGGTGTGGCGCTTGGTCACGCGCCAGGGGCCGTTGCGGAGCAGGTCGCGCACGCTGACGTCCAGCGAGCCCTCGCGGGGCTCGAAGCTGGGGCGGAAGCAGTAGGTCCCGCCGTTGGCGCGCAGGATCTTCTGCAGGCCGACGATCCCCTCCATTCGCTGGCAGCGGGCGGCGACCACGAGGCCCAGCTTGAACACGATCTCGGCCTCGCGCACGCCGAGGGCGAGCTGGAGGGTCCCGGTCCGTCCTTCGGACTCGAGGTCGAGGAGCAGGCGGTGGAGGGTCAGCTGGCGCTCGAAGCTGCCGACGCGCTCCTGCTGGGCGAACTCGCTGAAGAGGGAGAGCTCCTCGTCGGTCGCGGGCAGGAGGGCCGGGAGGGGCTCGGGCTCGAGGACCTCGACGTCGATCTTGAGGCTGCCGATCAGGATCCGCTGACCGCCGTGCAGGAAGGTCGGGGCGCGCAGGCGGAGGCCGTCGACGAAGGTCCCGTTGCTGCTGCGGAGGTCGTGCAGGATCGGCGCGCCCTCCACCCACTCGATGCGCGAGTGGAAGCGCGAGACCTCGTTGCACTTGAGGATCAAGTCGTTCGTGGGGTGGCGACCAATGTGATAGGTCCGGCCAGCCTCGATCTCGATGGTCTGACCGCCGACTCGAAGCATCAGCGCGCGAAGTTCGACTCTCTGCTGCACGAACGACCTCCCTTGAAGACCCCTCTTCGGCAGGTCGAGGGCGATGGCTTGACCGCGGGTCGCAATTGGTTCGAACGAGGCAAATCGGATCAAAAGGGGATCACCAAGGCTGACTTACAAAGACTTACGCAGCTGGCGTCGCCCGTGCTCCCTGAAAGGAGACACCACGGAGAGTTCGAATGCGCACCACGCTCACCTCACTCCTGCTCCTCTTCCTCGCGGCCGGCGTCAGCTCGGCGCAGGACCTCGATTGGAAGAAGCTGGTCGAGCGGGGCGAATACGCCAAGCTCGCCGACAAGCTCGAGCCCTACCTCGACTCGTCGAAGGCGGACGAGAAGCTGCGCTTCTACCTCGACTCGACCCTCGGCTACCTGCGCCGGGGCGCCAAGGCCAAGATCTCGGGCAGCGAGATCGTGCTCGTGCGCGGGGCCAAGAACGACCGCCTCTACCAAATGCCCCAGGCCGGCGGCCGCAAGCGCAAGGACAACCACGAGGGCCTGTTCGAAGAGCCCCACCTCTACCCCTCGGGCGGCCCGCGCCTCTTCGTCCCCAACCGGATCCGCTACATGCGGCGCTCGTGGGACGACCGCCTGCCGGCCTACCAGGACTACTTCACCGAGGCGACGGACCTGCTGGGCGGGAACGGGAGCGCGCTGCAGGAGCTCGAGAAGATCATCGAGCACCACAAGGGCGGCGGCCTCGGCACGAGCGCCAACAGCGTCAAGAGCGTGCTGATCTCGACCTCGACCCGGCCGCTGACCCTCTTCGGGCCTCCCTTCTACGTGATCAAGATCGCGCCCGAGCGCTGCATCTTCAACTGGAAGGGCCTCTCGGGTGAGTTCGAAGTCCTGGTGCCCTTCTTCATCCTCCCCCACGAGATCGTGGCCCGCTGCGACACCTACGAGGAGGTGCTCAACCACCCGGTCTACAAGGCGAGCAAGCTCAAGGACATCCCCTTCCGTGAGGGCGGCTGGAGCGGCCCCAACAACTGGGAGAAGATCGAGCAGAACGTCCGCGCTGGCCGCACCCCGCTGCCGCTCGACCCCGCCGACGAGCCCGCCGACGACGGCACCCTGGCGGGCAAGCTGAGCAAGTCGGGCCGGACCCTCTACCTCGAGGTCGAGGGCGAGCGGCTCAAGGTCACCCCCAGCTCGGCCGCGAGCACCCTCGGGCGCTTCGTGGGCCTCGAGGCCCGCGTGAAGGGCGAGCGCGAGGGCAACACGATCGAGGTCGAGGAGATCCTCTCGCCGAGCAAGCTGACCTCGATCTCGGGCACCGCCGACGGCGACGAGCTGGTGCTCGACGACGGCTCGCGCCTCGAGACCTACGGCGCGACCGCGCGCGCCCTGCCCAAGGCCGAGGGCAGCGTCTCGCTCCGCGGCTACGTGTTCAGCGACGCCCAGGGCAAGAAGACTGGCGTCTACGTGAAGTACATGAAGGCCAAGCTGGCCCAGGAGCTGACCCTCAGCCGCCCCCTCCCGACCAAGGTCCCCGCCGGGACCGCGGTCGAGATCCGCTACGTCTACAGCACGGGCACGCGCGCGATCGTGCGGGCGGCAGACGGCGCCTGGGGCTACGTCAACGTCAGCTCGCTCACGATCGGCAAGCCCACCGTGGGCCTGGCCGGCGCGGTCACGGGCAACTAGGGCTGGCGGCAGCGCCGGAGCTCAGCGAGCAGCGCGTCGCGGGGCGAAGGCTGCGAATCGCCAGCTGGCCCGGCGGGCCCGCAACGCAGGGTGAGGAGCCGACGCTCCTCGCCCTGCACGGCTTCTCGGGCGCCGGCCCCGACTTCGCCCCCCTCGCGGCGCGCCTCCGCCAGCGCCTCGTCGCCCCCGACCTGCTCGGCCACGCCGGCAGCGAGGTCCCCCAGACCCCGCTCCCCTTCGTTGAGCAAGCGGCCCTCGCGGCCGAGCTGCCGCTCGCGCTCGGGCTCGAGCGGCCGGCGCTGCTCGGCTACTCC
>CALDQK010000246.1 GCA_937911525.1 uncultured bacterium | reverse complement strand
CGGCGACCTCCTCGCGGCCCCCTCGGGCTGCCCCGCCTGCCGCGACGAGTTCAAGGGCGAGGCGCCCGAGTTGATCCGCCCGCGCGGGCTGGCGCCCTTCGAGGTGCTGCGGGGCATGCTCTACCTGCCGCGCGGCGCCCTGCACCTGCTCCGCAACCCGCGCCTCTGGAAGCTGGCCGCGGTCCCGCTCCTGATCAACTTCGGCGTGGTGTTCCTGGCCCTGGCCGTGTCCTGGTTCTTCGTCGTGCCCTACATCGAGGGCGTCACGGGCGAAGAGGCGCTCAAGGACTGGTCGGGCTGGTGGGTGCCCCTCTCCTACGCGGTCTGGTTCCTGGGCAAGGCCTTCGAGGTCCTGGCCGTCGTGTTCCTGCCCCTGATCGCGAGCTGGCTGCTCGTGGCCTTCCCGCTGGGGATCGTCTACAAGGCGCTCTTCATCCCATTCATGGAGCGCCTCGGGGCCGCCACCGACCGCAGCTTGCTGGTCGGCGACCAGGAGCGCCTCCAGTTCCAGACCAGCCAGCTCTCGATCCTGTGGGGGATCGTGGACGCCGTGGTGCTGGGCCTGCTGCAGGGGGTGGTGTTCCTGATCCTGCTGCCGATGAACTTCGTGCCGCTGCTGGGGAGCATCGTGTGGCTGCTCCTGCCTCCCGCGATCTTCGCCTCGATGGATTTCTCCGATATCCATCTCGTGCGGCGCGGCTACGGCACCAAGGAGAAGATCAAGCTCTGGTGGGAGCACCAGTGGCGCTTCCTGGGATACGGCCTGTCCTTCTGCTTCTTCCTCACGCTTCCGGTCCTGAACGCCTTTGCCATCCCCGCGGCGACGGTCGGTGGAGCCCTCCTCTACTTGGAGTTAGACCGCAAGTAGCGATTCCTCAAGAGCTTGGAAGAAAATGGGCTGGTTCCACGCTTAGTTGTAAGCCTCCGCTCATCGTGTCATAGTCCGGCTTGCAACGGAGGCCTCCGCCCCATGGGCGCCGATAAGCGTCGTTACCGCAGACTCGACACCGACCTCGAAGCTCGCGTAAAGAGCCTGGCCGAGCCAGGCAGCGAGCCTATGGACGTGCGGATCACCAACCTCGGGCCCGAGGGCGCGTTCCTCCGCGCCGAGGAGCTGCTGCCGGTCCAGACGCAGATCGCGTTGGACTTCCGCATCGACTCCTACCCCAAGGAGATCAACGTCATCGCCAAGGTGCTCTGGCTGAAGAAGACGGAGAACCAGCGGGGCATGGGCTGCCAGTTCGTGCACATTCCCCTGTTCGAGAAGAACATCATCATCGACTACATCCTGCGCCGCTACGCCGAGCACCAGGCGCGCATGGGCAGCTAGCGCGAGCTAGTCAAAATCCGTCGAATCAGAATCGCCCGCGCCGCTGCGCGGGCGTCGTCGTTCCGGAGGGCGTCCGCCAGCGCTGGGCTGACTGAACTCGTCGGGCTAGCGGCGCCAGGGTCGCTCTTCGACCTTGCTCCGCTGCGGCAGGTGGCGGTCGCGAGCGTGGCGTCCTCCGCTGGGGAAGCGCGGCGCGGGCGGCCCCACGCTGGCGGGGCCGGGGCGCCACACGTTGCGCTGGTCCGCGTCGCCGAGGAGGAAGGCGAGGGGGTCTTCGCCCACGCCGTGGCGGAGGGGGTCGATCGCGAAGCGAGGCTGGAGCTCGACGGCCACCACGTGGCCGTTGGAGCGGGCCTCGATCTCGGAGAAGCGGGCGTTGAGCAGGCCGGCCGGTGACGAGTAGCGACAGCGCCAGAAGCCGTCGCTCAGCTCCTCGCTCTCGTCGGGGTAGAGGCGCTCGCTCTCCGAGGCCAGGATCCGCGCCAGGGCCGCCGTGACCCGGTAGGCGCCGATCTCGATCACGGGCGTGGCGAAGCGGGCCAGGAGCTCCCAGGGGCGCAGGATCACGGTCGTGCCGTCCTCCAGCTGGCTGCGCGCCAGGAACTGCTGCTGGGACTCGTCCCAGCGGATCCAGTCGGCCTCGGGCTCGGGCAGCCAGCGAGTGTCGAGGACGCTGCGGGCCAGGAACACGAAGTCCTCGGCGTCGCGCTGGATCACGGCGCGCTCGCCGCGGGGCTGGGCGGCGAGGTGCTCGGCGAGGGGCGTGGCGCGCGCGGCGGAGGCCACCAGGTCGAGCAGGCTGGGCGGCAAGGCGCGCAGGATCGCCTGCGGGTCGGTGTGGCGAGCCGCGGCGACCTGGGCCGGGGTCGGGGGCTGCCAGGGCTTGGGGGGCCCGGCGTCGGGCTCGGGCGGCGCGAGGACCGGCTCGGGCTTGGCCGGCGCGGGCGCCTCGCCCCGGAGGCGGAGGAGGGCTTCGCCGACGCGCAGCTCCGCGGACGCGATCGGGACGGGCAGGCGGCCCTTGCTCGGGACCTGCTGCTGGTCGACGTAGGTGCCCCCCGAGCCGCCGAGGTCTTCGAGCTCGCAGGAGCCGTCGAGGCGGTAGTGGAGCACCGCGTGCCGGTAGCCCACGCCGCGCTGGCGGAGCACGACGTCGCACTTGCGGGCGGTGCCGATCACGATGCTGGCGCCGGGCTCGACGGCGTGGACGCGGCCCTCGCGCTTGCCGCTCGCTTCGGTCAGCTCGAGCGGCTGGGGCCCGGTGGGCGCGGCAGCGACGGCGTCGGGGGCCTGCGCCTCGGCCGTGGCAGCCTCGGCTGCGGCCTCGGTCTCGGCGGCCTGGGCTGCGGCCTCGGTCTCGGCGGCCTCGGTCTCGGCGGCCTGGGCTGCGGCCTCGGTCTCGGCGGCCTCAGCCTCGGCGGCCTCAGCCTGGGCGGCCTGGGCGGCCTCGGCCTCGGCGGCGGCCTGGGCGGCCTCGGCCTCGGCG
>CALDQK010000245.1 GCA_937911525.1 uncultured bacterium | reverse complement strand
GGCGGGCCAGTTCCGCGAGGACCTCTACTACCGGATCCGGGTGTTCGAGCTCCAGCTCCCGCCCCTGCGCGAGCGGCGCGGGGACCTCGCGCTCCTCGTGGAGCACCTCGTCGGCCAGCTGAGCGAGCAGCACGGCAAGGAGGTCAGCGGGCTGACCGAGGAGGCCTCGGCCTGCGTCGAGCGCTACGCCTGGCCCGGCAACGTGCGCGAGCTGCGCAACGCGATCGAGCACGCCTTCGTGACGGTCAAGGGCGAGTGGATCGGGGTGCGCAACCTGCCCTCGGAGATCCGCCGCGCGGGCGAGGCGCCCCAGAAGCTCGGCGCGCCGAGCCATGCGGTCGAGGCTCCGCCGCCCATGACGGACGAGGCGGCCCCGGACCTCTCCCCCAAGGACCTCGCCGAGCGGACCCGGATCGTGGCCGCCCTGCGCGAGGCCGCCGGCCGCAAGACGCTCGCGGCTTCGCTCCTGGGGATCAGCCGGGTGACGCTTTGGAAGAAGATCAAGCGGCTGGGGATCAACCCGGTCTATACGGACTAGCTGTCGCTGGCTGCGACCGCTCCTTCGCCTCGGAGGCTGTCCCGAAAGTTCGCCTGGGATTGACGAGGCGAAAGCGCAAGGACGATCGATTCACCGCAGAGACGCGGAGGACGCGCCCTTTGGCCCCACGTCGACTCATTTTCGTCGACCAAGGACCCGTGGGATTCCTCTGGGCTGACGCGAGAGGGGCTGGAACGCGTCCTCGACTGCGCGGGGATCATTGCGCGGCCGTGCTACCCACACGCCTTCAGTGCCGTCGACTCTATCCGCTCGAGGCGCAGCAGCTCCCGAACATTCACCCGAGCCTAGACAAGCGCCAGCAAGCCCCAGCTGACGCTTACCGTCCCTAAATGACCCGAACACGCCCTAACAGCTACCTGACTCGCAAGCCCTTGCTACGACATCTTTTACGCGCTCATTCGAGTCGGTGCCGCCCAGTAGTATCTCGGGCCTGGGGGGACAGTCCTCCCATCCCACGGTCTCGCCAGCCAGTGGGTACGAAGCAACGCCCCGAGGTGGCACCCCGGGGCGCTGTCCTGCCTGTCGGCAGGGTCTACATGGACCGGCAGGGTAGCAACTCTCCCGTGGGAGGGGAAGCCGCCCCCCGGAGGTCACCGGCAGGCGGGCCAGCTCCGACGAAAGGAGGTGGCTCATGATCATGTTCGCCACCGACGCCAGCGTCTTACTGGCCCTGCTCGGAGTTCTCAGAGACTACGTCCCGCCCTGGATCTTGATCCCGGTCGCGGTGATTGTGGCCTTCCTGGGGCTCCTGGCTCGGCCGCATTGCTGCTGCAAGATCCCACCCACGTAGCGCCATGAGGCGCTGAGCCGAGGAGCGCTCCGGGGGAACGTCCCCCGGGCTTAGCTTTAGCAGGCGGGGCCACGGACCCGCCTCTCGGCTTCCCCTCGAAGCCGCTGTGCAGCGCTCAGGCGCCCCCACCCCAGGTGACAGACGAAAGCGCGCGCGCTTCACACAGCGCTCCTGAGCGCGCCTGAAGACTAGGAGCCTTGAGCCCTCTCGTTCCTCACTCGGATCCCCTCAGCTACACCAGGTGGTCAGGGTGGTGCGCCTGCTATCAACCCGTCCCAGGGTTGGTAAGAACGCCAGCGTCGAACTTGAGGAGCTGCGGAAGAGCTTGGAGGTGTTGAGGCGCTAGCATGGGTCGCACAGGACAGCGCCTCTGACTTCTCACTCGATATCCGACTACGCCAGCCTGTTGCTTGAGGGGAGCCCCAGGCTGACAGTCGAGCAGTGGGCTTGGGGCTTCCCGCGGTTCTTCGGAGAGGCAGGTGGAATAGCATTTCTCATTGGAGTGGCAGGCTGGACGCTCCGCGCGACAGGCTGCGCCGAAACGAGGACAGCCCTCAAGGACGTAATCGCGCTCCTTCTTTGCCCCGCCTCCTCTGACTGGGAGGCCCAACTCTCGCGCATACATAGGTGGCAAGCGACCGTCGAGAGCTTGGAAGAGGTCGGCAGCGACCCTGGGCGATTTGGATGCTCTGTCGTCGGTCTAGCTATCTCTGTCTTTCAGCTTCAGGCTCGTGGAAAAATGGACAACCCACTCGGGGCCACTGCCGCAGAAAGAGAGTGCAGCCACGCGCTTCAGGGTGCCCTTGTCTCGCGTGCGACCTATTCCTCTCCTGTGGGCTATGAGCAGGAAGCGGACCTGATACGCCGTCTCCTCTGCGTTCCAGCACATGAAGCGCTTCGTGGGCCTTTCGCAGACCGGCTCAAAGCGATAGGGGAGGCAGTGTCGGCTAGCCTCAATGCAAGCTGACTAGGTCTGCCGTGCCTCTGGTTCTAAGACTGGCTGCAGGAGTCCTGTCGGGCGCAATCCACTTTGGCACATTTGTGATGGCTGAAGTCTTGCTCGCTCCGGGCCCAAACACTCTCGACAACGCTTTGCGAGGGGTTGGGTGGGCGATAGCAATCGGAGTCCTCTGCTTTGCTCTCGTAGGACAGCGCCTAGGGCCTGGGGAGAGGCTGCACAACCTTCTCCCAAGGGTAGCGCTTGCCTGCCTTGCGGCCGTTGTCGCTCGGCATGTCGGGATCTGGTTGATTAGCGAAGTGCTCACCGTCGTTCACGGCTTCGAATTGTCGTTTTCGAGACTTCTGAACTCCGCTGATTGGAGCGTTAGGAGCTTTACCTGGTTGGTTGGACCGATTCTTGTTGCCCTGACGTGTAGGTGCCTTGGACGCGAAGTCGGTGGGCAGGTGCTCTGGGCCGGAGGCGCGTCGATGGCACTGTCGATATCGTTCACAACCCCGTCGCTCGCTACGATCTGGCGCTTCGATTCTTCCGCCAGCTTTGGAAGGGCCGCACTGCACCTTCCTGCCTGGAGCCTCTTGCCCTCGTTGGCTCTCCCCTGGCTGTGGTTATGGCTGGAGCGCTATGGAGCCAGCCGCGCCACACCAATCAACCCGTCCTAGGGTTGGCTAGAACGCCAGCCCCTGCCAGCCGCGCCAGCCCCGACCCGCGCCCCGCCTCGCCCCGCCGCTGCCCGCGGCGCGTACGCAGCGCCAGCCCCGCGCAACCAAGGTCGCCGAGGGACATGTGTCGAGCTTGTGGGGGAAGGTGCGGAGGAGTGCTCGACCGGCTCAGGCCGCCCGCAGGGGCGGGCCGGTGCCTGGAGCGACGCGGTCAGGGTGGTACGCCACCAATCAACCCGCCGGGGTGGTACGCCACCAATCAACCCGTCCTAGGGTTGGCTAGAACGCCAGCCCCCGGCCAGCCCCGCCAGCCCCGACCCGCGCCCAGCCTAGCCCCGCCGCTGCCCGCGGCGCGTACGT
>CALDQK010000244.1 GCA_937911525.1 uncultured bacterium | reverse complement strand
CGGCTACGACGACCAGGGCGGCTACGACGACCAGGGCGGCTACGACGACCAGGGCGGCTACGACGACCAGGGCTACGCCGACTTCGCCGATTCGGCCAACCCCAACCCCTAGTCGACTCACCCCGGAGACGGGACCTCACTATTCGGTGGGCCCGCGCGCGTGCGCGCGGGCCCATCTCCGTTTAATCTGACTCCTCGCCTTCCGTGGGAGGGGCTTGGTGCCCGACGAGCGCTACAAGAAGTTCCTGGGGATCGAGCCTGCGGACGAGATCCCGAACTACTACGAGTTGTTCGACATCTCGCAGGACGAGTCGGACTCCGAGGTCATCCAGAAGGCCTACAAGACCCAGATCCGCAAGCTCCAGGAGATCCGCACCTCCAAGGACAAGGGCTTCATCGAGTTCCTCAAGGAGGAGCTGCGCAAGGCGAAGCGGATCCTCAGCGACGCTGAGAAGCGGCGCGAATACGACGGCTCGCTCCTCGCCGACGCGCTGACCGGCTTCAAGGACTTCGTCGGGTCCTTGATGGTCATGGGTCATATCAACAAGACCCTCTACGACACCATGATCGCCCGTGGCGTCTCGGACGGCTTGAGCGAGACGCAGGCCAAGAACGCGATCGAGGAGCTGGCGCAGCAGCACGGCGCCACGATCGAGTCGGAAGAGGCCGCCCCGCCGCCCGCGCCCACGCCACCCCCCGAGCGCGAAGAGCCGCCGCCCCCTCCCTCACGTGGCCGGCGCGAGGTCGTGCTCCAGGCTCCTCCGCCGCGGCGCACGGCGCCCTCTGGTCAGCACCAGCGTCCCGCCTCGGACGAGTACGCGCGTCCGACCTCGGACGAATACGCGCGCCCCAGCTCGGGCGAGTACGGGCGCTCCGCTCCGACCGAGTACGCCGATTTCCACGAGACGCAGCAGCGCGCTGAGCCGCCGCCGCCGCCCTCGCGGCCCAAGGGACCTTGGTATCGAGGCGTGGGTGAGACCCCGCCCCCCTGGGGGCGCCGCGCGGGGAGCACGCGCAGTCGGCGGCGCGCGCCGCCGCCGCCGGCGCGCCACGCCTCGTCTGCGCGCCAGGCCCGGCCGCGCAGCAAGCGGCTGGAGGAGTCGATCCGGGTGTTCAACCTCGGCGCGCGCCTCTCCAAGGCCGCCGGCGAGGTGCACGAGAAGCTGCGCCTCTACTTCCCGCCCGCCAACGGGAAGTCCTCGGTGACCAAGCAGATCAACGGGATCAGCTACGACAAGGTGCTCGACACCGAGCAGAGCACCTACCGCGACAGCCTCAAGAAGTTCGAGAGCGCCCGGGACAAGATCGGGCAGCTCGAGGGCACCGAGGCCGACCTGGTGCGCGTGCGCTCGACCCAGAACGTGGCCCTGCTGAAGGGCTATCTGGAGGAGATCCGCCAGCTCAAGATGCGGCTCCTCGGCGGCGTGATCCAGCAGGAGGAGCTCCGGCTCTGGCAGGAGTTCGTCAACTCCTCCCGCTCCTCGCGCGTCACCCGCACCATCGACGAGTAGCACGCCCAGCCGTGATCCGGCGCTCCGACCTCAAGCTGATCGTCGCGACGGCCGACCTGGGCAACCGCGTGATCCCGCTGCGGGACCGGAGCCTGAGGGTCGGGCGCGGCACCGACCAGGACATCTGTATTCCTGATCGCAAGATCAGCAGCGCCCACGCGCTGCTCGAGCCAGCTCCCGGCGGCTACCGCCTGCGCGACCTCGGCAGCACCAACGGCACCTACGTCAACAACGAGCTGGTCGAGGGCACGGTCTCGATCGCGCCTGGGGACGAGCTGCGCTTCGGCAACACCCGCGTGCTCTTCACCGACCGCGACCCCCGCGAGCTGGACTGGCCGGGCTCGGAGTCCGGCGCGCTGCCTTCGAGCCTCGACTCCGACTCCGACTTCGCCGCGATCCCGAGCACGGCGCGCGAGCCGCGCGAAGAGCTGGGGAACACGGTCAAGTTCCGCGTCGGCGATATCGAGCGCGACCTCTTCGAGAGCGAAGAGACCCACGGCTCGATCGCCGCGCTGCAGCGCCGGCTCCAGGTCCTCTACCGGATGTCCGTCCTGACCCGGACCTTGGCCAACAACCTGGGGCCCCTCCTCGACAAGGCCCTGGAGCTGGTCCTGGACGTGAGCGGCGCCAACCGCGGGGCCTTCTTCCTGGTCGAGCAGGGGCGCCTGCAGCCTGTCGCCGTGCGCGGCCGGCGAGGACCGGTCGAGGCCAAGGGGATCTCGCGGACCCTCCTGCGCCAGGTGCTGCACACGGGCGAGGCCTTCCTGAGCAAGGACGCTCAGACTGACGACCGCTTCGAGGCGGGCAAGTCGATCTACAAGCACGACATTCGCTCGGCGCTCGCGGTCCCCCTCCGCTCGCAGGACGAGGTGCTGGGGGTGCTCCACCTCGACAAGCGCAGCAGCAAGCGCCCCTTCGGCGGCGAAGACTTGCAGCTGGCCGTGATCGTGGCCCAGCAGGCGGCGGCCACGATCGCCAACGCGCGCCTCTTCGACGCGATCCGACGGGCCAACCAAGAGCTCGAGGCCGCCCGCGACGAGATCGTGGCCTGGAACCAGGAGCTGGAGCACAAGGTCGAGCGGCGGACGGAGGAGGTCCAGGCCCAGGCCGCCCAGATCGCCGAGCTCAGCCAGCAGAAGGACCAGCTGCTCGGCATGGTGGCCCACGACCTGCGCACGCCCCTGGCCGGCATGCTCGGCTTCGCCGAGGTCGCGATCGCCGGGATCGAGGCGGGCATGGACAGCGAGGCCACCCTCGACGACCTGGCCGTGATCAAGAGCACGGCCCAGGAGATGAGCGAGCTGCTCAACGACCTCCTCGACGTGTCGCGCCTCGAGGCGGGCAAGATCCGCATCGAGCCCCGCCCGGTCGACCTCTCCGAGCTGGCCCGCGAGGGCGAGCGGCGCTACGCCATGTGGGCCCAGGCCAAGCAGATCGGCTTTAGGGCCCGCGTCCCGGGCGAGGCGCTCGTCGTGATCGCCGACCCCAAGCGCGTGCGGCAGGTGCTCAACAACCTGATCAGCAACGCGATCAAGTATTCCTCCCAAGGCACGATCACCCTCTCGCTCGAGCGCAAGGGCAAGCAGGTCGAGGTCGCCGTCCAGGACACGGGGCAGGGGATCGCCCCCGACGAGATCGACAAGGTGTTCGCCAAGTACGAGCAGACCCGCACCCTGGCGACCGCGGGCGAGCACGGGGCCGGCCTCGGGCTCTCGATCGCCAAGCGCCTCGTCGAGGAGCACGGCGGCCAGATCTGGGTCGAGTCCAAGCAGGGCGTCGGCTCGCGCTTCACCTTCTCGCTCCCCCTCGCGGGCTGAAGGTGCCGCGTTCGTTTCGCGGCGCCCTCGTCGGGTGAGACCGTCTCGCCAAGGCCCCGCCAGGGATCGTCCCCCGACTGCACACGACCGACTACCTGCTCGTTCCTCCCGGGGAGTCTCCGAGCGAGCGCCAGAGCGGCCCCTGGGCGATCCCTGCTCCGACGAGGTTCGCCTAGGCTTCGCCCCTCGCGGCGACTCGCGCCTGGACCGGGTCTCCTCCCCCGAGCAGCCAGGGGACGAGCTCGGCGCGGATCGCGCGGACCGTCCCCTCCCAGCCCTGGGGCACCAGGGCCGAGCTGACGCGCAGCACGACGCAGGTCCGCAGGGTGCGGCTGAGCGGGGGCTGACCCCACTCCTCGAGCCAGCGAGCCAGGTTGCGGGTCAGGCCCCAGTCGCTGAAGCGGTGCTCGTGCAGGGCCAGACGGCGCTCGTCGTCTTGGGGCGCGAGCGCGAAGGCGTCGACCTGCGCCGCCAGGCGCCCGTGAGGAGTGGCGGGATCTTCGGCGCCCATGTTGCGCACCAGGACCGCGGCCACGGCGCGCAGGAGGGCGGCCTCGCCGCCCCGCTCGCGCAGGGCGCGCAGCCAGGCCACGTCCTCGTTCTCCTCCAGCTCGGACCACTCCACGCTGGGGAGCGGGGGCAGCTCCATGGGCGTGAGCCCGCTCGCCAGGCCGGCGGCCGGGTGCGCGAGCAGGGCGGCCAGCTCGAGGTGGGCGGTGGCCAGGGCGCCGACGCGGACGCGCTCGCGCAGCAGCTCGGCTTCGTCCTCGCTCGAGCCGCTCTCGGCCCAGCGCCGCTCGAGCTCGCGCAGGCGCTCGTCGCTCAAGCTTGGACGTGGTCCCAGGCCGCGGGCGGGCAGCCGATCGGGACCACCGTCACCTCGCCGGTGTAGACCTTGGCGCCCGGCGCGCTGAAGCCCTCCTTCTCGGCCACGAAGGTCACGGTGTGGATCGCGCGGACCGCGGCGCCCAGGGGCGTGCCGGTGTCGCAGTCGAGCCCGCTGGGCACGTCGACCGCGATCGTGGGGATCGAGCTGGCGTCGAAGGCCTCGACCAGCCCGCGGGCGTCGGGGCGGAGCGCCTTCTCGAGGCCCGTGCCGAAGAGGGCGTCCACGAGCAGGTCGCAGCTGGCCTCGACGTCGGTCACCCAGGCCGCGAGGGCCGCGGCGTCCTTGGCCTCGGTCACCGGCCAGCCGGACTTCTCCAGGATCGCGAGGTTGATCCCCGCGTCGCCCTCGCGGCTGGCCTCGCTCAGGTCTCCCGCGTAGACGACCTCGACCGCGACCCCGCGCAGGCGGAGGTGACGCGCGAGCACGAAGCCGTCGCCGCCGTTGTTGCCCCGGCCGCACACGATCGCGACCCCGCGCGAGAAGCCCCGCTGCTCGCGCTCGGCCAGCACCGCCAGCGCGAGCCCCAGGCCGGCGTTCTCCATCAGCACCACCCCCGGCACGCCCAGGTCCTCGATCGCGCGCCGGTCGACCTCGCGCACCTCGGCGCGGGTCAGGGCGCGAGGGGGGCGGGCGACGGCACTGGCGGTGGGGTCGGTCACGGGAGCGCCTCCTCGGCCCTGACTTGATACGCGATGCCCGAGCCCTTCTCCAGCCAGGTCCGGCGGACTTCGTCGCGGCGATAGACCCGCCGGACCGCCTCGCCCTGGGCGGGGTCGGCGGCGGGGTCGTGGACGACGGGGTCGCCGTCCTCGCTGAAGCCGACCACCACGATCAAGTGGCCGCCCGTGCGTCGCAGCGGCGTGTCGCTCAGCTCGCCCTCCTCGTAGCGGTGGCTGATCACGACGGGTCGCCCCGCCGCGATCTCCTCCTCGAGCCGGCGCAGATCACGCCAGCGCCGCACGCTGGCGCGCAGCCCCAGCTCGCCGGCGAGGGCCACGTTGAAGCTCCAGTTCCCGTAGATCTTGGCGCCCGCGTCGTGGACGCGCCGCGCGACCTCGGCCGGCTCGAGGTCTTGGCCGTGAAAGGCGAGCAGCATGCTGAGCGAGGTCGGCGAGCAGGCGCGCTCGACCAGCTCTGGCGCCAGGGCGCGCTGGCTCCGCTGGGGCAGCTCGAGGGTCTTGCCCCAGGCCGCGCGCAGGGGCTCCTCGGGCTGCGAGGCCGCCTCGTCCGCGCGCCAACCGATCAGCGCCAGGCGCCGCAGCCGCGGCGTCCCGCCCATTTCGCCGGCCTCGACCTCGAGCCGCAGCTCGACCTCCGAGCTGGGCGCGCTGGTCTGGAGCAGGTCCTCGCTGACCTGCAGGTTCCCGCCCGCGCAGGACTCGCTGCGCGGCAGGTCAGGGCCCGAGCCGATCACCCCCAGCGGCGCCCAGGGGCTCCAGCGCTCCCCCTCGCGCAGGCGCAGGGAGAGCCGCAGTCCCGCGCCCACGGGGAAGGGCTCGGGGTTGAGCGAGGCGACGAAGCGGTCGCAAGGTGCCTCGCTCGTGAGCACGCGCCGATAGACCCCGCGCGAGACGCCAGGGATCAGCTCCAGCCCGCGCGACCCGACCAGGGTCCCGCCGTGGGTGCCCTCCCGCCACGCTTCACCTGAGAGCTCCCACTCCATGCCCGCAGCATAGGCCAGCCAGCCGAGGGGGCGGGCCCGGGTGGGAGAGCGCAGGCACCCGCTCGGGTTAGCGTGAGGACTCGCAGCAGCGGAGGCAGCGCGTGGGGATCGAGGTCCAGCTGACGGTGGAGACGGGTCCGGCGACGGGGACGGTGTTCGTCGTGCACGAAGGGCAGCGCGCCGTGCTCGGGGCAGGTCCAGGCGCGCACCTCGTCCTGGCGGGGGTCGCGCCGCGGCAGCTGGGGTTCCTGTTCCAGCAGGGGCAGCTCGTCGTGCACGATCTGGCTGGCGGGGCGGCGCTGAACGGCGTCGCCTTTCCTCCGCGCACCCCAGGACGAGTCAAGGCCGGGGACCTCCTCAACGTCGGCCCCCACGCGCTCCGCGTCGACGTCCTGGGCGGACCGCGTCCCCCCCAGCCCGCCGCGGCGCAGGCGCTGCGCGTCCCTGCGATCCCCGCCGACGAGTTCGAGCTCGAGCGCGAGCTCGGGCGAGGAGCGGCCGGACGCGTCTACGCCGCTCGCCGGCGGAGCGACGGGCGACGCGTCGCGATCAAGGTCCTCGCCGAGCGGGTCACCACGGGGCACGAGCAGAGCGAGGCCCAGCAGCGCTTCGAGCGCGAGGCGGCCGCCGTGGCGAAGCTGCGCTGTCCGCAGGTCGTCGAGCTCCTGGAGCGGCGGATCCACGACCAGCGCACGCTCCTGATCATGGAGCTCGTCGAGGGTCCCTCGGCGCGAGACCTGGTCCAGGAGGGCCCCTTGCCGCTCGGGCGCGCCTTGGCGATCGCCGAGGACGTGGCGCGCGCGCTCGCCGCCGCTGCCCAGGCTGGGATCGTGCACCGGGACGTCAAGCCCGCCAACATCCTGGTGGGCCCCAGCGGCGCGAAGCTGTGCGACTTCGGCCTGGCGAAGGACCTCGACAGCCAGGTCACGATGCTGACGCGGACGGGGCAAGGGCTGGGCACCATGGCCTACCTCCCTCCCGAGCAGGTCGACTTCGCCAAGCACGTGGACGCGCGCGCCGACACCTACTCGCTGGGGGCGACCCTCTATCCCCTCCTGGCCGGACGCCCGCCCTTCGAGCCGACCGATATCGAGTCATTGGACGCGATCGTCGACGCGCCGCCGCCGCCCTTGGCCGCGGCGCGGCCCGAGGTTCCGCCGGGCGTGGTGGAGCTCGTCGAGGCCATGCTGCAGAAGGACCCCGAGGCCCGCCCCGCGCCTTGGAGCATTCCGCGGCGCCTGAAGGCCCTCCGCGCAGGGCTCGCCTGAGGCGCGCTCTGAGCGGGGCTCAGCGCAGGCGCAGCGTCCAGGTCGCCTTGCCCGCTCCGCGCTCGGGGCGCTCGTCGGACTGGGTCAGGGAGCCCTCGCGGTAGCGACCTCCCCGGTAGGCGCTGCGCCCGGAGATCGTCGCCGGGCGCCTGGAGCTGGGGTCGAGCAGCGAGGGCACCACGAGCGGGCTCTGCCGCGCTCGGAGCTGGAAGCTCGTGGGCCCCTCCCGCTCCCAGGGCAGGGAGCCGCTCCGCACGTGCAGCAGGCTAGCCATGAAGCGCCCCACGAAGGCGTCGCTGAGCATGCCCGACACGGCGCGCCGCACGAAGGCTTTGCTCTCGGTGGGAATGCTGCCGAGCTCGCTGAGGGGCACGCGGGCCTGGACGGCCTCGAGCCCCGTGACGCTCAGCTCCCCGCTGCGCGGGTCGAGGGTGCAGGCGAAGCGGCCGCCGACCGCGGCTTGGATCGGCGCCAAGGGGTGCTCCTGGGGGGCCCGTGAGTCGAAGTGGTCGCCGATCCC
>CALDQK010000243.1 GCA_937911525.1 uncultured bacterium | reverse complement strand
GACGGCGAAGGCAAGCCGGGCTGCAAGTGGCAGACGCTCCAGACCGACCTCGAGCGCCCCCAGGTCACCGCGCTCGGCCCCGAGGACGGCGCCAAGCTGGACTGGGCGCCGCTGCTCCGCTGGAGCTACGCCAAGGAGGGCGTCGCCCAGGCCCGCTACTGGATCGAGCTCGACGGCGACCGCAACCACCGCAAGATCGCCGGCACGGTCGGTCCCTTCGCGAGCGCCAGCCAGCGCCACCCCCTCGACCCGCCCCCCAAGCTGCGCCGCAACAAGAAGTACTTCTGGCGGGTGGTCGTCGCCGACGCCCACGGCAACGAGGGCGCCAGCGAGTGGCGCGCCTTCAAGACCACGAGCGCCTTCGGCAAGAAGGAGCGCCCCGGCGCCCCGCCCGAGCCCCAGGCCAGCGGCGGCGGCCGACGCGGCACCGTCAGCGCCAGCGCGCTCAACCTGCGCTCGGGCCCCGGGACGGGCAACCCGGTCCGGGCCACGCTCCAGGGCGGGACCGAGGTCAAGATCCTGGGCGAGCAGGCCGGCTGGCTCGAGGTCGAGGCGTTGAGCGGCGGCGAGACCGTGCGCGGCTTCGTCTCGGCCCGCTACATCAAGCAGTAGCTACATCAGCGGCGTCGCCAGGTGCGCGGCCGCGTCGAGCACGCGGCCGACGTAGCTGCGCTGCTCGAGCTCGCTCATGCCCACCTCGCGCGACTTGCCCAGCCAACCCTCGAAGACCTCGACCAGGCGGGCGTTGAGCGGCTTCGACTCGAAGAAGGCCAGCAGCTCGAAGTTGTCGTTGAGCGAGCGCACGTCGAGGTTGGCGCTGCCGATCTGGACGAGCTGGTCGTCGATCACGCAGGCCTTGGCGTGGAGCATGCCCTCGTACTCGAACACCCGCACGCCGGCGGCCACCAGCTCGGGGTAGTAGACCCGCGCCGCGTGGCGGACGAGGTAGACGTCGCTGCGGTCGGGGACCACGACCCGCACGTCGCGGCCGCGGTAGGCCGCCGCGCGCAGGGCCGCCAGGATCGCGGGCTCGGGCAGCAGGTAGGGGCTGACCAGCCAGATCCGCTCGCGGGCCGCGGTCAGGGCCAGGAACAGGCTCTCGCTCGCGGCGTTGAAGCTCTGGTCGGGGCCGCTGGCCACGATCGCGCAGGCCGTGTCCACGCACTCGTCGACCGAGGCGCAGGGGTCGGCGGGGCCCTCTCGCCAGCCGCCGAAGTAGCGCTCGTGGGCGAGCTCTTCGCCGGTGGCGTAGACCCAGTCGGCGGCGAACACCTCCTGGAGCTGGTCGACGACGGGCCCCCGGACCTCGACCGCGAGGTCCTCCCACTCGCTGTAGACCTGGCCCACGTTGATCCCGCCCAGCGAGCCGATCCGCCCGTCCACGACGAGGAGCTTGCGGTGGTTGCGGAAGTTGAGCCGCGGGCGGAGCGTGAACAAGCGCAGGGGCGAGAAGGGCCGCGCCTGCCCGCCCGCCTTGCGCAGGGGGGCCCAGAGCTTCTTGTGGCCGAAGGAGCCGACGTCGTCGACGAGGACCCGGACCTCGACGCCCTCGGCCAGCTTCTCGAGCAGGAGGTCGCGCAGCCGGTGGCCGACCTCGTCGTCGAGCCAGCTGTAGAAGAGCAGGTGCACGTGCTCCTTGGCCCCGCGGATCGCGGCCTCCCAGGCCGGATAGGCCTGCGCCGCGTTGACGAGCAGGCGCGCGCCGTTGCCCCCGCTGGGCGGGAAGATCGACTCGCGCAGGTCGGCCGGCAGGTGGAGCAGGTTGCCCAGGGTCGCCCGCTCGGTGTCCGGCGGGGGCAGCCGCTGGCGGG
>CALDQK010000242.1 GCA_937911525.1 uncultured bacterium | reverse complement strand
GGTGGGCGGGACGCTGGCAACCGAAGGGACCGCGGCGGTGGGCGGGACGCTGGCAGCCGGCGGGATCGCGCTGGTGGGCGGGACGCTGGCCGACGAGATCGCGGCGGTGGGCGGAACGCTGGCGGTTTGCGGCAGCGCTGGGGCGCCCGCGATCGCCGCGAGCTCCGCGTGCAGCTCCGCGGCGCTGGGGCGGGCCTCGGGCTCCTTGGCCAGGCAGCGCGCGAGGAGCGGGCCGAGCGCCGCGGGCGCCCCAGGGCAGCGCTCCTCCAGGCGGGGCGGCTCCTCGAGGACGTGCTGCGCCAGGAGCGTGACCGGCGAGGCGCCCGGCTCGAGCGTGAAGGGCGGCGCGCCGCTGAGCAGCTCGAGCAGCAGGCAGCCCACCGCGTAGACGTCGCTGCGGGGCTCGGCCGCCTGCCCCGTGCACTGCTCGGGGGACATGTAGAGCGGCGTCCCGAGCACGTTGCCCTGGGTCAGGCTCTCGATCGTGCGGGCCCCGCCTTGCGACAGCTTGGCCAGGCCGAAGTCGATCAGGTAGAGGTGCTCGTCGGGCTGGCCGGGGCGCGCGACGAGGGCGTTCTCCGGCTTGAGGTCGCGGTGCAGGATCCCGCGCTCGTGGGCGCAGGCCAGCGCGGACAAGAGCTGGAGGCTCAGCCGCAGCGCGCGCTCGAGCGAGAGCGCTCCCGCCTCCTCGAGCACGTCCCGCAGCTCGCGACCCGGGATCCAGGCCATGGCGTAGTAGGGACCTCGCGCGGAGTCGACGCCGCTGCCGAGGAGGGGAACCACGTGCGGGTGGCTGAGCTCCTCGAGCGCGCGCACTTCGCGGCGGAAGCGCTCGAGCAAGTGGGCGTCGCCCGCGTGGCGAGCGTGGAGCAGCTTGACGACGGCCTCGGCGCCCGAGCCGACCTCGCGCGCGCGCCAGGCCTCTCCAAAGGCCCCGGCGCCCAGGCGCTGAGTCAGCTCGAGGCGGCCGTCGAGGAGCTCCACGCGCGACTTACTTGACGAGCTCGGCCTTGGTCGCGGTGAGTGTCTTGCCCTCGAGGGTGCCGGTGACCTTGACCTTGGAGCCGGGCTTGCCGCAGAAGGGCATGCTGCCCAGGCCGTGATCCTTGAGCTCGACCAGGCCGCCCTCGTGCTCGAGCCACTCGCTGCACTTGCCGACCTCCTTGATCTCGCAGCCGCATACGGCGTCGAAGACCTGATCGGTGATCTCGACGGGCTTGGCGGCAGCCGCCTCGCCGGTCTTGGCGGCCTCGCCGGTCTTCGCCGCGGCGTCGCCGGTCTTGGCGGGCTGCTGGGGGCAGCCCGAGAAGAGGAGCACGGCGGAGAGGAACAGGATCGAACGCTTCATGGGATCAGCTTCCTTACTTGGACTCGACCTCGGCCAGGTCGGCGAAGCCCTCGGCCAGCAGCGCGTGGACGCGCTTGAGCAGGGCCAGGCGGTTGGTGCGCAGGCGCTCGTCGTCGTCCATGACGAACACGCCCGTCGGCGCGGGCTCGAAGAAGGTGTGGGTGACCTCGGCCAGGGCGTCCACGTAGAGCTTGCCGGCCTCGGCGTAGCGGCGCTCCTCGATCGCGTCGCGGACGGCGTCGCGGCAGGCCTGGTAGGAGGCGAAGAGCGCCTTCTCTGCCGCGTGCTCCAGGCGACCCTCGTCGATATCGGCGGGGTCCACGCCCTCGCCGTTCTTGCGCGTGATCGTGCGCGTGCGCTCGACCAGCTGGCAGAGGCCGGTGAAGCGCTCGTCCTGGGCCAGCTCGCCCAGGGCGTCCAGGCGGAGCCAGAAGTCGAGCACGTTGCTGGGCTCGCTCCCGGCGCGCAGGCAGGCGCGGGTCTGGAGGTGGTCGCGGCCCTCGCTCTTGGTCGCCATGACCTCGAGGCGGTCCGTGAAGAACTCGCGGATCTCGGCCGAGAGCTCGGCGCTCTGCAGCTTCTCGGGCAGCTGGCTGATCGCGTGCTCCAGCAGCGGGTCGAGGGCCAGGTCCACCTCGCGCTCGCGCAGGATCCTGAGGATCCCGAGCGCGTTGCGGCGGACCATGAAGGGGTCCTTGCTGCCGGTCGGCTTCTTGCCGGTCGCCCAGGCCGACACGATCGTGTCCAGCTTGTCGGCCAGCGCGAGCGCGATCCCGACCTTGGACTCGGGCAGCTCGTCGCCCTCGCCTCGGGGCAGGTAGTGCTCGCGGATCGCCTGGGCGACCTCGTCGGCCTGGCCCTGGAGGCGGGCGTAGATCGCCCCGATCTGGCCCTGGAGCTCGGGGAACTCGCCCACGACCTCGGTGGTCAGGTCGGCGCGGGCCAGCTCGGCGGCGAGCTGGAGGTGGATCACCGTCGCGCCGCCCTTGCCGAAGCTGCGCGTGACCTGGGTCGCGCTCGAGCGCTCGGGGAGCTCGGCGTCTTGGGGCACCGTCCCGGCCGCCTGAGCGACCTTGAGCGCTAGGGACTGGATCCTGGGGATCCGGTCGCGGTAGCTGCCGAGGCCCTCCATGAACACGATCGGCTCGAGGTCGTCGATCCGCATCGTGAGCGGGGTCTTCTGGTCGAGCTCGAAGAAGAAGAGCGCGTCGCTGAGGCGGGCCGCGAGCACGCGCTCGTTGCCCTGGCGGATCACCGGGTGCAGCGGGCGGTTGGCCACGTAGGCGAAGCGCGCCTCGAGCTTGCCGCCCTTGGCGATCGGGAAGTAGCGCTGGTGGCCGGTCATGGCCTCGATCACGACCACGTCGGGCAGGTTGAGGAAGCGCTCGCTGAAGCTGCCGACGTCGACGGCCGGCCACTCGACGAGGTTGACCACCTCGTCGAGGAGCTTCCCGTAGCGCTCGAGCCCCTCGGCTCCGAGGTGGGGCTCGAGGTCCTTCACGATCCGGGCCCGGCGCTCGGCCGGGTCGATCACCACGTGGTGCTCTTCGAGCAGCTCGACGTAGGCGTCCCAGTCCGCGTTGGGCAGGTCGATCTCGGCGTCGTCGAGGAAGCGGTGCCCCACGATCTGGCGCCCGCTGGTCACGTCGGCCCACTCGGCCGGGATCACCTCGGCGCCCACGTCGTCTCCGAGCAGCGCGGTGATCCGCCGCAGGGGACGCCCGAAGCGGATCTTGCTCCCGGGGACCCAGCGCATGGACTTCTGGAAGGGGAGCTTGTCGATCCAGGTCGGGATCAGCTCGGCCAGGACCTCGAGCGCGCTGCGGCCGGGGACCTCGCGGCGGGCGTAGAGATACTCGCGCGTCTTGCCCTTCTTGGTCACCTCGCGCGTCTCGAGCTGTTCGACCGTGAGGCCGAAGCTCTCGGCGAACTTGGTCGCCGCGATCGTGGGCTTGCCGTCCTTGAAGGCGCCGTCCTTGGCGGGACCGGTCTTCTCCTCGACGCGGTCGGCCTGCTTGTCGGCGATCCCGCTCGCGTGCAGGGAGAGGCGGCGCGGCGTGCCCGCGACCTTGACGCCGGCGGGGGCAAGGCCGGCCTCCTTCAGGCTGGCGAGGGCGTTCTTCTCGAGGGCCTTCAGCGCGCGGCCAATGAAGCGGGCCGGCAGCTCCTCGGTCCCGAGCTCGAGCAGCAGATCAGGCACTCGGCACCTCCTCCTGGCGCAGGAGCGGGTGGCCGAGGGCCTCCCGCTGGCGCACGTAGCACTCGGCGACGCGCTGGGCCAGGCGGCGAATGTTGGCGACGTAGCTCTGGCGCTCGGCGACCGAGAGGGCGCCGCGCGCGTGGAGCAGGTTGAAGGTGTGGCTGCAGGCGAGCAGGTAGTCGTAGATCGGGCGGACCAGCACGTCCTTGGGCAGCGACTCGAGGCTCAGCAGGCGGTAGGCCTCGTTGTAGTCCTCCTCGAAGCGGCGCTGGAGCAGCTCGATCGGCGCCTCCTCGAAGTTGAAGGTCGAGCACTGGACCTCGGTCTGCATGTGGACGTCGCGGTAGTGGACGCCCGGCGCCCACTCGAGGTCGAACACGCTGTCGACGCCCTGGAGGAACATCGCGATCCGCTCCAGCCCGTAGGTGATCTCGAAGGTCACCGGGTCGACCTCGATCCCGCCCACCTGCTGGAAGTAGGTGAACTGGCTGACCTCCATTCCGTCGAGCCACACCTCCCAGCCGAGGCCGGCGCAGCCGAAGGTCGCCTGCTCCCAGTCGTCCTCGACGTAGCGCAGGTCGTGCTTGGCGGTGTCGATCCCCAGCTCGCGCAGGGAGCCCTCGTAGAGGCCCTGGGCGTTCTCGGGGGCTGGCTTGAGGACGCACTGATACTGGTAGTAGTGCTGGAGCCGGAAGGGGTTCTCGCCGTAGCGCCCGTCGGTGGGGCGCCGCGAGGGCTCGACGTAGCAGCAGCGCCAAGGCTCGGGGCCCAGCGCGCGGAGGAAGGTGTGGGGGTTGAGCGTGCCCGCGCCCTTCTGATGGTCGTAGGGGAAGGCGTAGAGGCAGCCCCCCTTCTCCGACCAATAGCGGTGCAGACGGAGCACGATCTCCTGGAAGCTAAGCGACACGCGGGCCTCCTCCTGTGCTGGAGAGGGGCGGGATCATACTGCCTGTCAGCCAAAGCCTGGGCTCTCGCGTGGAGGTGCGTCTGCTCGGGATTGCAGTAGGATTCGCGCTATGCAGCTGATCGATTGCCCAGCTATCGAGGGCAAACGCTGGGAGTGGCACTTCGTCCTGTTCAAGGACTGGCTGCGCCTCGTCGAGGGCGGGCTCAGCAACCGCAAATACGTGAAGTGGTTGCGCGGGCGCAAGATCTTCGACCGCAGCTTCATTCGCTTCGTCGAGCTGCTGCTCGGCGTGAGCGCTCCCGGCAAGCAGGCCCCCGCCCTGAACGAGGTCGGCGAGGAGCTGGTCGAGGAGCTGGGCAACTCGGAGCGAGCCCGGGCCGAGGCCATGAGCTCGCAGGGCGACGAGCCGGGGCGCGACGAGCCGTCCTTCCCGCCGCGGCCAGGGATCCGCCGGCGGCGGGGGGACGACGAGCTGGAGGCGGCGAACCCGACCGCGCACAAGCCGCCGACCGCAGACGACGACCCCTTCCTGCGCGCGCTGCTGGAGCGCTTCGGCGAGCTGAACGGCTACCTGGCCATGTTCACGCTCCGCCAGCTGGGCGAGGACTTCCTGGGCACCAGCGAGCTCTACCGCCGGATCGGCAGCAACGACTTCGAGGCCAAGCGGCCCTCCATGAAGGAGTTCGAGGGCTGGCTGCGCTGGCTGGAGTGGCTGGGCGGGATCAAGAAGGTCGGGTTCCGCTTCAAGGCGACCAAGGCCGGGCTCGAGCTGAGCCAGTTCCTCGGCGAGATGCCGCTCGAGGAGCTGCTCGATATGGGCGGCGAAGAGGCGGACGAGGAGGCCGAGGCGGCAGCCTCCGAGGGTGAGGCCGAGGCAGCGGAGGGGGCGGCGGACGACGCTGGGGCCGGCGCTGGGGACGGGGCCGAGGGCGAGGAGGAGGACGAAGAGGCCGGCGACGGGTTCGACGCCAGCTTCGACGACGACGACGAGTTCGAGGGGTTGGATCTGCCGCCGGAGGCGGAGGTCGACCCCGATGCCAAGCCCTACTGGCAGCAGGACGAGGCGAAGCAGGCCCCGCCGCCGAGCCTGGCGGACCTGACCGCGGACCTGAAGCGGATGACCGAGTCGGAGGAGGCGAGCCCGAGTTCGACGGCGGAGGAGGCGAGTCCGACGGCCGAGAGTCCGAGCCCGAAGGCCGAGACGCCGAGCCCAAAGGCCGAAAAGCCGAGCCCGAAGGCCGAGACGCCGAGCCCAAAGGCCGAAAAGCCGAGCCCGAAGGCCGAGACGCCGAGCCCGAGCCCGAAGGCCGAGACGCCGAGCCCGAAGGCCGAGACGCCGAGCCCGAAGGTCGAGGCTCCCAAGCCGACTGCCGCAACGACCGAGGCCCAGCCCACGCCTCGGCCGCCCCTCAGTCCGCTGCCGCCCCTGCCGGCCGCGACGGCGGCGCCGAGCAACCGGGCGCTCTTGCAGAGCGCGGCGCGCTGGTGGCTCCAGAGCGAGGCGCCGGAGCGGGCCACGAGTGGGATCTCGCTCGCCGAGCACCCCTCGGGGCGACCGCTGGGCCTGTTCAAGCTGCTGGCCCTCGCGACCCTCCTCGAGGCCGAGGTGCCGCCTGCGCACGCGCGGGCCCTCTTCGACGCGCTCGAGCAGCGCAGGGTCCTCGAGCAGATGTTGCTCGAGGGCGCCCCGCTCGAGAGCGCGCTGGAGGTGGCCTGGGAGCTCGCGGTCTCGCCGCGGCTCGAAGAGCGCCTCGTTCACCTGGCGCGCTACCGGGCGCGCCTGCGCGATCTGCCCTCGACCACCCTCAAGGTCCCTGACGTCCACGCCCTCGCTCGCCGGATTCGCGCTGCGATCAGCGGCGAGACCCTCCACGCAGGCCTGCTCCTCGTCGTGCGCGAGTTGGCCGCCGCCGGGGTCGGACCCCGCGCGGGCCTGGAGCAGGTCGAGTGGCTCCCGACCCTCCTCGACACCGCGGAGTGCCCTGCATGAGCAACGTGATCCCCTTCAGCACCGAGAAGGCCGCCCTGGCCGTGTTCGACCCGGAGGTGCTCCAGGGTCGGGTGCGCGAGTCGGCCGACTGGTGGCACCGACAGCCGCAGCACGTGGTCGAGGAGGTGGCCGAGGGTCAGATCGGAGTGTTCCCGATCGGCCGCCACGGCAGCTACCGAACCGCGCTGCGCGTGGGCGAGGGCCCCAATGAGGCCGAGCAGCCCTACGTGGTCGCGGCCGCCGAGGGCCACGGCCTGAGCGTCGTCTCGGGGCGGGTGTTCGTGGGCGCGGTCGAGCGCCTGCCGGGCGACGGCATGGGCCAGATCATTTCGCAGATCCCCGACACCGGCGAGCTGCTCGAGGTGCCCGAGGGGAACTACGCGATCGTGGTCCACGTCCTCCACTGGCGCGACGAGGACGCGTTCTATGACGAGGACAACGAGGTCCTCGGCCACGCGCCGCCCGACTACCTGGTCGAGCTGCGGCCCGTCGAAGCGCGCCTGCAGGTCCGCAGCAGCCCGCCGCCCCTGCGGGACCTGATCCCCAAGGCCGAGCGCAAGGGCCAGGCCAAGATCGCCTTCCAGCCGCGCCGCAAGCGCTCGCTCAGCACCGCCCCGGTCGCGGTCGGGCGCGGTCGCCGGCGCCGGGTCTCGATCGACCCCGAGGTCGTCGGCACCGGCTCGGGTCCGCCCAAGCCGCCCCGTCACGTGCCGGCCGAGGTCGCGGCCTATCACTACGACACGGTGGTCGCGGCCTTCAAGGAGGTCGTGGACGGCAACACCCTGGCCCCGCCGGCCGAGCTGCCGGTCCAGCGCCTGATCTTTCAGCCGCGCGACAAGAACCTCGCCGCCCACGAGGTCGAGGTCGACGTGCTGCTCAAGAAGATCACGCGTCTGCGTGAGCAGGCGCGCATGCTCGAGGGCAAGGTCAACGGCAACAAGAACCTCAGCCGCTACGACACGGCGGGCTTGCAGGAGCCGGTGACCCTGCTCCAGCAGGCCCTCGACGAGATGCTCTGCCACGTCTCGCGCAACGCGGTGTTCGAGCCGAAGGAGCCTCCGCCGAGCCTGCCCAGCGATCCGCCGCCCCCGCCGCGCCCGCCGCAGCCGAGGCTGACCCTGGACTAGGGGTTTGGGCGAGGATCGTGAGGAGCGCCAGGCGGAGGCCTGGCGCTCTTTGCGTTGGTTGGAGCTGAATTGGAGTAGCGGGTTAGGGTTTTGTCGGTGTCGGCGGGTAGGGTGCGCGCGTCGCTGGAGCGAGGACGCTCCAGGAAGGAGGTCTGCGATGAGCGCAGCGTTAGCAGATGAAGCCCCGGCTGGGGCCCGTGAGGCGACCTTCAAGGAGGCCTGCGGCAGGGCACGCCAGGTGGATCGTGAGCTCCGCCGGAGCAGACGGACGCAGCGGGCGCTCGACGCCAGGATCGCTTCGCTCTTGGCCGAGATGGAGCGCGAAGAGCTCTGGCGGGCCCTGGGGCACAGCAGCTTGACGAGCTACGCGCGCGAGGTGCTCGGCTACTCCTCGTCGAAGACCTCCGATCTGCTGCGGATCGGGCGGCGGAGCGATCTCCCGCAGCTTCAAGAGGCGTTTCGCGGGGGGCAGCTGTCCTAAAAGTTCGCGACCGAGGTCGCGCGGGTCGCGACGCCCGAGGACGAAGGCGAGTGGCTCGCCAAGGCGCGGGAGTCGTCGCTGCGCGATCTGCAGGCTCAGGCGCAGGGGCGCGAGCGGGAGCACCGGATCGTGCTTCGCCTCGACGACGAGGGCTTTCGGGTGGTCGAGGCCGCGATCGAGAGCGTCCGCCGCGCGGGGGGCCCCTTCGGAGTCGCGGAAGCGCTAGTGGCGATCTGTCGGGAGCGCCTGGAGGGTGGCGCCTACGAGGGTGCTGAAGCCCAAGGCCCAGACGGCCAAGAGGTCGTGGCGCGGGCGCCCAGGAACGCGTCGCACCGGATCATCTACACCGTGTGCGCCGAGTGCGGCGTCGGAACCCAAGAGACCTCGGCCGGCGCGATCGAGGTCGGCGCGGCGGAGCTCGCCCGGCGCAGCTGCGACACCGAGGTGCTCGACCTGCGCCAGGGTGAGGCGGCTCGGGTGAAGCGGACGATCCCCAAGCGAATTCGCGATCGAATCTGGGGTCGCGATCGGGGCAAGTGTCAGGTGCCCGGGTGCGGGTTGCGTGGGGGAATCGAGATCCACCACGTGGACTGGTGGCAGGGTGGCCACGACCCGGCTCGCATGCTGGTCCTCTGCGGGGAACACCACGACCAGGTGCATGACGAGCTGCTGCGGATCGAGGGCGTCGGCTGCGCGGAGGAGCCCGGTTGCGGGTTCGAGTTCTTCACCTCGGACGGAGAGCGGCTCGGTCGGGCTGGGGACCGGAGGCGCGAAGCACACGCGGACGGCTCGAGCTGTGACGACGAGGCCTTGGCCTTGGGGCTTCCCCCGGGGGGAGACTCGGAGGGCGAAGCTGGCTCCGGCGCCTCGAGCGGTGAAGGGGAGGAGGAGGAGGAGGGTTCCCCCCGGGGGACGGAGCCCGAGGGCGAAGGCGAGGTTGGTGCTGACGGGGTCCGGGCTGCGGACGCGGATCAGACCGAGATCCAGGGGGAGGACCAGGCCCCTCCCCCTCCGTGATCGACCCAACCAGGAAAAGAGCGCGGCGTGACCCGAGGGTCACGCCGCGCTTCCTTGCTTCGCTCTTCCAGCGGGGTACTTGCGCCGGGCAGAGCCTGTCTCTGTCTGGTTCGGCCTGGGCTCTACTCGCGCTTGCCGAGGGTGACCTTGACCTTGTCGAGCTCGTCGTTGTGCTCGATCTCGAAGGTCAGGGTCTGGCCGGGGCGGCAGGTGCGCAGCAGCGCGATCAGGGCGGGGACGTCCTTGATCGCCTTGCCGTCGACGCTCTTGATCACGTCGCCGGTCTGGAGGCCAGCCTTCGCGGCGGGCGAGCCGGCGACGACCTCCTCGATCTCCGCGCCGCCGCCCTCTGGGCTGGAGAGGCGGACGCCGAGGTAGGCGCCGTTGCTCTTGGCCGTGTTGTCCGAGGCCTCGCCGCCGCGGTCGCCGAGCTGGAGGCGGAGCGTGACCCGCTCGCCGTCGCGCATCACGATCACGTCGATCGAGTCCCCGGCGGGATAGGTGCCGACGATCCCGAGGAAGCGGCGGGGGTTGTGCACGGGGCGGCCCCCAGCCTCGACGATCAGGTCGCCGGGGCGGAAGCCCGCCTCGGCGGGGGTGGTGCCGCGGCGCACGCTGCGGACGCGCGCGCCCTGGCCGCCGGCGTCGGTCTCGGCGAGGCGCAGGCCGTTGGCCTGGCCGTGCTGGACGACCCCGCCGCGACGGAAGTGGGGCAGGAAGGCGCGGATCTGGTTGGTCGGGATCGCGTAGCCGATTCCGGTGTTGGCGCGGGTGCCGAAGCGAACCGCGATCCGGCCGTTGATCCCCAGCAGGCGACCCTTGAAGTCGATCAGCGGCCCGCCCGAGTTGCCCGGGTTGATCGCGGTGTCGGTCTGGATCGCGTCGCTGTAGCCGCCCTGGTAGCGGTGGATCGCGCTGATCAGCCCGGTCGTCACGTTGGGCGTGCCGTCCTTGCTGAAGCCGAAGGGGTTGCCCAGCGCGATCACGGCCTGACCGATCTCGATCGCGTCGCTGTCGCCGTACTCCACGAAGGGGTAGGGCCCCGGGTCGAGCATCTTGAGCAGGGTGATGTCACCGCGCGGGTCGGTGCCGAGGATCTTGGCCTTCTGGAACTTGCCGCCGGGGCGGACCACGGTCCAGATCGAGCCGGGGGGGCGCGAGCCCGCCACGTGGTGGTTGGTCAGGATCTCGCCGTCGGGCGAGACGATGATCCCAGAGCCGCCGCCGATCGCGACGAAGGCCTTGCTGACCTTGTCGATCACCGCGATCCGAGCCTCCTCGCGCTCGCGGAGGGTGGCGAGGTCGGCCTCGTGCTGGTCGCCCGCCGACGCGAGGCTCGCCGTGAGGAGGAGGGCTGCTGCCGTGAACGGGAGAGTGCTGCGCAGGTTCATGGGAGCCTCCTACTTCTTCTTCTGGTCTTCGGGGCGAACGCCGAGCTGGACCGTGTAGTCGATCTCCTCGTCGCCGCGCTTGACGGTCACGATGATCTCGGTGCCGACGGCCAGCTTGAGGATCTCCTCGACGAGCTGGTTGAAGTGCTCGATCTTGACGCTGTTGAACACCAGGATCACGTCGCCAGGACGGATCCCGACCTTCTGAGCCGCGGTGCCCTCGATCACGCGACCGACGCGCACGCCGTCGCCGGTGTAGCGCTGGTCGAGCCCGATCCCGAGGAAGGCCCGCGGCGGGGCAGGGATCACCTCGCCCTTGGCCAGGGCCTCGAGGTTGGGCAGGATCCGGCTCAGGCGCGCGCCGAAGCCGACGCCCGAGGACTGACCCTGGCGGGCGCGGTCGTCGTGGCGGACCGCGACCCCGAGCAGGTTGCCCTCGAGGTCGAGCAGCGCGCCGCCGACGTTGCCGTAGCTGGTCCGGCAGGAGTGCGTGAAGGCCGCCCCGCGCTCGCGCGAGAGGCCCGACACGATCCCGCGGGTCAGGGTCAGCGCGCCGCCCGGGTTGCGGGCCAGGAGCAGCAGGCTCCGGCCGGGTCGGATCGAGTGAGTGGAGCGCTCGAGGGGCTTGAGCGCGCCCTTGTCCATGACGCGGAGGAGCGCGACGCGGAGCGCCTCGTCACGACCCACGCGCTCGGCGCTGAAGGTCCGGCCGAGGTGATCGGTGACCTCGACCGCGCCCTCACCTGCCAGGTTCCACTCCGAGGTGGCGACGAGGCCGGGCGCGATCACCACACCGGTCACGGGGCCGTCGGGGCGGGCGTAGTAGCCGTTGGGCACGTAGCCGCGCAGGCCGAGGCGCATGCGGTCGGTCTGAGAGAGCTCGCGCTTGGTGGCGGGGCTGCGCTCCACCGTGATCTGGACGACGCTCGGAGCGGCCTTCTCGGCCGCGGCGGCCTGGACGCGGTCCATGGCCTCGAGCGTCTGGATGTCGTCTTCAGCGCTTGGGGCAGCCCAGGCGGGCGCGCTCGCGAGCGAGAGCAGGAGCAACAAGGTCGGGTTACGCACGGAGCGAACCTCCAGCTGGGGTCGGGGAGGGCGCCAGCCGAGCGGCTGGCGCCCTGGAAAGTGAGAGTTAGTCGCGGGCGCCGAGGACGACGGGCACGTCGTGCTTCCAGCCGTCACGCTCGACGCGGAAGGTCAGCTTCTCGCCAGCGGCCTTGCCCTGCATGGCCTTGACGAAGTCTTCGATCGTGTTCACGGCGCCGCCGTTGACGGCCAGGATCTTGTCGCCCTTGCGCAGGCCGAAGCGGTCGGCCGGAGCGTTGGCGCGCACGTCGTCGACGAGCAGGGGGCCCTTGCCGCCGGCGTCCGCGAGGGCCACGCCGAGGTAGGGCTTCTTACCGGCGCTCGCCTTGGGGGCGGGCTTGGTGGGAGCAGGCTTGGCCGGCTTCTCCAGCTTGGGCAGGGTCGCGTCACCGGGGCGGCGGCTCAGGGTCGCGGTCAGGAAGAGGGTCTCGCCGCGGCGCTTGACCTCGAAGCGGACCGCGTCGCCGGGGCCGCTCTGGCTGACGTTGGCGATCACGCCGGCGGGGTCGGTCACGAGGGCGTCGTTGACCTTGCGCACCAGGTCGCCCTTGCGCAGGCCCGCGATCTGGGCGGGCGAGCGGGGCAGGACGCCGTCGACCACGGGCTCACCCGCGTCGTTCTGGCGCAGGTAGATCCCCAGGAAGCCGCGCTCACGCGACTGGGGCAGGGTCGGCTTGGGCGCGGCGGCCGGAGCCTCGCCGCCCAGCGAGCCGAGCGTGACCTTGAGGTTCTTGCGCCAGCCGTCGCGCAGGATCGTCACTCCGTAGGTCTGACCGACCTCGCTCCTGGTCAGGAGCGCGATCAGGCCGGCCGAGTTCTTGACCTCGGTCGAGCCGAACATGATCACACGGTCGCCGCGGCGCACGCCGGCCTGGGCGGCGGGCGAGTTGGGCGCGACGTCCTCGATCACGGCACCCTTGGTGCCGCGGTCGTCGTCGGTCAGGTAGACGCCGAGGTAGCCAGGGCCGGCCAGGGCGGGGGTGCTCAGGATCAGGGCCGCGACGGCGGCCCACAGGTAGCGGTGCAGGTTCATGCCTCTCGCATCCTCTCGAGGTGGGAGTGGGTGAGGTGGTGGGTGTTGGGTCTTAGGGCTTGGCGCTGAGGCGGACGCGGATCGTCTTGCCCCAGCCCTTGCGCTCGAGGTCGAACTCGACGGTCTGGCCGACGCGGCAGCGCTGCCAGATCTCGGAGAAGGCAGCGACGGTGGGGGTCCGGCGACCGTCGACTCCGGTGATCAGGTCGCCCGCCTCGACGCCGAGCTTGGCGAGGGGGCTGTTGGGGGCGACCTGGCGGATCTCGACGCCGCCCTCGCCGTCGACCAGCGACACGCCCAGGTAGGGGCGACCGGCCTGCGGGCTGGGCTGGGGCTTGGGCCGAGGCTGGTTGGGCTCCTCGCCGCGCACGCCGAGGGTCACGCTCAGGGCCAGGCGGCGCGAGCCGCGCTCGACGCCGAGCACGACCTTCTCGCCCGCGCGGCGCGAGCGGAGCAGGCCGGCCAGGTCGTCGTCGGTCGCGACGCGCTCGCCGTCCACGGCCACGATCCGGTCGCCGCTCTCGAGGCCGGCCTGGTCGGCGGGCGAGCCGACGACGCAGCCGTCGACCAGGGCGCCCTGGCCCTCACCGCCGGGGGCGAGGTAGACGCCGAGGTAGCCGGGCTGGTTGGTGGGCCGGGGCTGAGGCTGCTGCGGCTGCGGCTTGGGGGTCGGCTTCTGGGCCTGGCTGCCGCCGCCAAAGGTCAGGCGCAGCAGGCGGGCGCGGCGGTCGCGCAAGACGATCACGCGCTCGGTCTGGCCGGGGCGGTAGCGCGCCAGGGCCGTGGCGAAGTCGTCCATGCTGCGGATCTGGGTCCGGCCCATGGCGACGACGATGTCGCCCTTCTGAAGGCCGGCCTCGCTCGCGGGGCTGTCGGGGTCGACCTCGACGACCTCGAGGCCGGGGCCGGCCTCGCGCGCCTGGACTCGGACGCCGAGGCGAACCCGCTCGCCGGCCTTGGGCTGCGGGCGCGGCTGGGGCTTGGGCTCGGGGCGGGTCGGCTTGGGCTCGGGCTTCTGCGCGGCGGCGAGGATCTCGCCGCCCTCGCTGAGGACGACCCGCAGGGTCAGGGTCTGCTCGCCGCGCACCAGGCGCACCTTGAGGGGCGTGCCAGGGCTGAGGTTGGTCAGCTCACGGGCCACGTCGTAGGTGTCGTAGACGCGGGTGCCGGCCACGCGCAGCAGGCGATCGCCGGGCTTGATCCCGGCCTGGGCGGCCCCCGAGTCGGGCAGGACGCGGGTGACCTCGAGGCCCTTGGGGCTGGCCTCGCCGCCGGTCTTCTTGAGCGCGACGCCGAGGCGGCCGCGGCTGAGGGGCTTGCCAGCGACGATCCGCTCCATGTTGTGGCGGACCTGGTCGCCGGGGACGGCGGCGCCGAGCCAGCGACGGCTGTTCACGTTGCGGGTCAGCACTCCGACCACCCGGCCGCGTGCGTCGAGGAGGGGGCCGCCGAAGGAGCCGGGGTTGACCGAGGCGTCGGTCTCGACCACGACGCCGCGGTAGGCGCCGCGACGGACGCGGTCGATCATGGTGATCACGCCCTGCGAGAAGGTCGGCTGGCCGTCGAGGCGGAGGCTGTCGAAGCAGTTGCCGATCGTGAACACGGTCTGGCCGAGGCGCAGCGCGGACGAGTCGCCCCAGGTCAGGTGGGGCAGCTTGCCGCCGAAGCGCTTGGCGACGCGCTCGGGCTTCTCGAGGCGCAGGATCGCCGTCTCGTTGAGGGGGTCGACGCCCACCGTGCGCGCCCAGGCCTTGACTCCGCCGCTGAGGAAGAGCTGCAGGCGGGTGCGGCCCTTCACGAAGCGGGCGTGGGTGATCACGTGGCCCTCGGGCGAGGCGACGAAGCCGGAGCTGCGCGCCTGGGCGTCGAGGGGGTTCTCGCCCTCCTGGAAGGAGCCAGCGCGGGTCACGCGGTGCTCGACGGCGACCATCGCCTTGGCGGTCTCGCGAGCGAGCTCGCGCACGGTCTGGGCGTCGCTCGGGGCGGCGAGCGCCAGGGAGGTGAGGGCACCAGCCAAAAGGGCGGGGGAGAAGCGCATGGGTTGAACTCCGCTATCAGGAGCGATCTTGGGGGCGCGCTCGGGTCGGGCGCCCAGAGTTTCGTCTCGGTCCACCTTCTACGGCGCGGCCTCCGTGGCTGTTGGAGGTAGACACGGTCATCGCTACGTAAGGGCGCCGACGAGACGGCTGAGGGACGTAATTCGTACCGAAAGTGAGGAGATCAGCTCTCTGGTGCCGTTCCGACTCGCAAGTGAATCGCATTTCCGCAGTGCGGGCAGGTGAGCCCTGACCCCGAGCCGAGCTCAGGGCTGGTTGCTGGGGCGGGCGGGGGGGCCTGAGTCGGCTTCTTGCCCTTGTCGACCTCCTCCATGAAGCCCGAGGCGAGGATGCCTGCGGGCAAGCCGAAGAGGCCGATCCCGAGGATCGCGATCACGGCGCTCAGGATCCGGCCCAGCGCCGTGACCGGGTAGATGTCCCCGTAGCCGACCGTGCTGAGGGTGGCCACCGCCCACCACATGGCGTGGGGGATCGAGGCGAAGGCCTCGCGCTGGGCGTCGCGCTCGACGTAGTACATCAGGCTCGAGGAGAGGAGCAGGCAGAGGAAGAGCACGAAGAAGCTCAGCAGCAGCTCCTCCTTCTTCTCGCGCAGCACGAGGCGGAAGCGGCGCAGCGAGCGGCTGTAGCGGGCCACCTTCAGGAGGCGGAAGAAGCGGAACAGGCGCAGCGCGCGCAGGAAGCGCATGTCCACGCCGAAGAGCGCCGGCACGAAGGAGGGCAAGACCGCGATCAGGTCGACGAGGGCCATCGGGGTCCGCGCCCAGCGCAGGCGCTTGCCCGAGAGCTCGAGCTCCTCGTCGTGGTCGGCCTGACGGGCGGCGATCTCCTCGGGGTCACCGGCTTGCTGGGCCTCTGCCAGGCGGGCGGCCGTGACGCGCGCGCCGGCGGGCACGCACCACAGACGGACCAGGTATTCGCAGGTGAACACGATCACGCTGATCAGCTCGAAGGCGTAGAACTGCGCCTCGTAGCGGGCCCGGATCGGCTCGACCGTCTCGAGGGTCACGGCGATCACGTTGACCACGATCAGGGTCAGGATGAACCAGTTGAACATCCGCGAGGCAGGGGTGCGGATCTTGGCCCCGTTCAGGATCTGCCACCAGCGCTCCTGCCCGGCGGCGACGCGTTCGCTCACGTTCATGGAGCGAATGGTGCCCGAAGAGCGCCCCCGCAGCTACGGGAGGAAGCGAACTCGCTCCTCGGGGCGCGGGATCCGGCATGCGTCGAGCGAGCCGAAGAAGCGCAGCCGGTTGCTCGCGACGAGGCGGTAGCCCACGTCGGCGAGCGGGCGCGGGACGAGGCCGCCCAGGTGTCCGAGCAGCCGCCACACCCCGCCCATGTGGAGCAGCACTCCGAAGGCCGCCTGAGAGCGAACGCGCGCTCGATCGCCGGGCCCGACGAGGACGACGGTGTCGAAGTCGACTTCGCCCGCGGGCGCGAGCTCGTAGCGCTCGAGCAGCGGGCGGGCGGTCTCCCCCTGGAGCGGGGTGAAGCGGAGCTGCGCGCGCTGATCGTGGTTGAGGATCCACTGCACGCTCTTGTCGCAGAGCCCGCACACGCCGTCGTAGAGGAGGAGGGGGCCCGGGCGCTCTCGGGCCTCGCCGAGCAGGGCGCCGGTCGCACCGCAGAGCAGGAAGCCGAGCCCGATCGCGACGCCGTGCAGGTGGATCATGTGCGCGCGGGTCAGCGGCGTCGGGCCGAGCACTCGGGCCGCGTAGGCCAGCCCCAGGCAGAGGCCGAGCGCGAGCCCGACCAGGCTCAGCACGCTGAGGGCTCGCGCCGCGCCCTCGAGGCTGAGCGCCTGCGGGAGGCGCAGGGCGGCGTAAGTCGCGAGCGCGAAGGCCAGCACCGTCGCGCCGAGGGGCTCGAGCAGCGGCGAGAACGCGATCCCGGCCCCGGTCAGGCCGAAGCCGACGCCGAGCCCGATCCCGGCGGCCAGCAGCCCCCGCCGCTCGCCCGGCCCCGCGCGCCAGGCCGCGAGCGCCATCAAGCTCAAGGCGCCGAAGCCCGTGTAGTGGGCGTGGACGGCGGCCAGGAGGATCTTCTCGGCGTCGAGCCCCGGGAGGGGCAGGCCGCTGCGGCTGAACACCAGCCAGCCCGCGCCCACCAGCAGGAAGAGGCGGGACACGGCGCGCAAGCCGGCCGAGTCGCTCTCGAGCAGGCCCCAGCGCCGGTAGGTGAACCCCCACTCCCCGAGCGCTTCGCCCAGGAGCCAGGCCGCCAGGCCGACCCAGGGCAGGGCGAGCGCGCTGGCGGCCGCCGAGTGCGCGGGCCCGAGGAGCGCCGACCCCGTCGCGAGCGCGGCCGCCGCGAGCCACAGGGCGCGCGTCCACACCCCGCCACGAGGCGGCCAGAGCGCGAGCAGGAGGGGGGTCAGGCAGAGGAGGTGCAGAGCGAGCAGCGCCTCGATCGCGGCCAGGTCACCGCCCTCCTCTGGACGCAGCGCAGCCAGGGCCAGCCAAGCGCCAGCCCCGACCAGGCCGCAGCGCAACCAGCCGGCTCGTTCTCCCACGGCGCGATTCTATGCGCGCGAGGAGGCGGAGGAACACTTCGGAGTCGAGCTCCGTCTGCTCACCGCGCGAAGCCAGCGACGAGCCCGCTGCCCCACGCCAGGCCTAGGGCGACGGGCCGAGGGTCTAGATCGCCAGGCCGAGGTCTTCGAGCTCCGAGACCTCGGCGTCGAGCTGCGCCAGCGCCCAGCGGACCAGCGAGCGGCGTCCGGCGTCGACCTCGGTGTAGAGCCAGCGGAGGGTGTAGAGGAGATCGTCGGGGTGCGCGGCGCTCAGCGCGCCGGTCATTTCGCGCTCGAAGCGCTCGCCGCCCGTGTTCTCCGTCCGCAGCGCAGCGATCCGACTCAGCAGTCCGTCCGAGCTCATGGCTTCCTCCTTGACGCTTCGGTGGTCTGACTGCGCAAGCGGGGTTCCATCACGGATCGAATGGACTTGAGGGCGTTGACCAACCGATGTTGACGCCAACCAGCGTTGAGGGCGCGTCTAAGTGTCCACGCCTCTGTCGCGATGGCTCAACGATGGTTGAGGGGCTCAAGTCCTGCGAAATCGGTCAGGAGGCCCTGGCACGCTCGCCCCCGCGAGCCATCGTGCCCCCAGGCGTGTCCAATAGAGCGTGAGCGAGAACGAGCAGATTCGTCCCCTCTGGGTGCGCGAGGAGGCGGCGCTCCAGGAGCGAGCGGAGGCCATCCTCCGCTGGAAGACGCCGGGAGGGCGGCCACTGCGGCTCGCGAGCAACCTCCCCTACGAGCTCTACCTCGACGGCGTGCTCCTCGGCGACGGCGGCCACCGCTGCGTCGCGGGCGAGGCCCTGCTCGACCTCTGGCCGGAGGCGGAGCGCGCGGAGCGCGTCGAGGTCCGCCTGCACTGGCTGCACCCCGAGCGCTCCGGCGTCACCTACTGCCTGCCCTGCGCGGACCCCTTCCTGGCCGAGGTCGGCGAGGGGGGCGAGTGGCGGGTGGAGCTCGAGGAGCAGGTCGGCTTCGGGCGGCGGGCGTCGGGCCACCTCGCGCGCCAGAACCTGCTCCTGCCGCGGAGCCCGCGACCCCTGCAGGCCGTCGCGGTCGAGCGCCCAGGCTGGAGCGCGCGTCGCGCGCTCGCGCGGGCGCGCTACGTCGAGGTCGAGCCTCGCCTCCTGGCCGACGAGCGGCTCGCCCCCCTCGGCGCGGAGCCCCTCGATCCTGCGCGCTGGGAGGGCAGCGACCCGATCGGGTGGCTGCGCGAGCGACGAGGCGCGCTGCGCCTGCGCAGCTACGACCTGGGCGCCCTGGCCCTGCACCGCTACGAGGTCGACGCGCGCGCTGGCGCGGCCTTGCTCTGCACGAGCGAGGTGCCCGAGTTCGCCGAGCTGACGACGGCGGGGCGCGAGCGCGTGCACCTCGTCGACGCGGCAGCGGCAGGTGTGCTCGGCGCGCCCTTTGGTCAGCGGGGCGGGCGCTACCTGCACGTGCTCAGCGAGCCGGACGCGGCGCCCCGCGTGCGCGCGTGGCGGCGCGAGTATCCCCTCCGCTGGCGCGAGGTCTCGGCCCTCCCCGGCGCCGAGCCCGTCCTCCGCGCCGTGCGCGCGAACCTCGTGGCCGTGGTCGACGGCGGGCTGGTCGACTCCTGCTGGCGCGAGCGGGTCCAGTGGACCGGCGACCTGCGCATGTCCGCCCTCGCCCTGCGCGACCTGGCCGAGGCCCGCGAGGTCGTGGCCGTGGCGCTGAACCAGGTCGCCGCTAGCTACGACGAAGACGAAGGCATGGTCCGCGGCGCCTGGCCCAGCTCGCTCGGCTCCTTCATGCCGCCCTATCACTTGGCCTTCTGCCTGGCCGCGCTCGAGCACGACCCAGCGCTGCCCGACCCGCGCGTGCGCCACGCGGTCGAGGCCTCCTGCGCGCGCTGGCGCGAGCGCTACCTCGAGGGCGGCCTCGTCGCGACGCCAGCCGGCTGGACCTTCACCGACTGGGAGCCCGGCGGGCTCGAGACCATGGGCTGGAGCCTGGTCGAGGGCGCGCCGCACGCCGTGGTCAACGCCTGGTGGTTCGAGCTCTGCGAGCGGCGCGGCGAGCCGAGCGGCGTCGAGCGCGAGCGCTTCGAGCAGACCTTCGCCTGCGGGCCCGGCTATCGCCTCGTCCCCCGCGGCAACCGCTCAACCCTACGCGCCGACGAGAGCGCGCGCGGCGCGCTCTACCGCCGCGTCCCCGACGCGGCCGACCAGCCCAGCCCCCACGCCACCGCGGCGGTCCTGGCGGCGGGGCTGGCCGAGGGGGAGCGCGCGCGGAGCGCGCTGGCTTGGCTGGAGCAGGAGTGGCGCGCGGGCCGCCTCGCGCCGCGCGTGACTCCCTACTTCGCGACCCACGTGGCCTGGGCCTTCGCCCGCTACGACCTCGAGCTGGCGCGGGCCTTCGCGCTCGAGGTCTATGGGGCCGAGGCCGCGCGCTACGGCACGATCAGCGAGAAAGGCCCTGACGACAGCCGGGCCCACGGCTGGTCGATCGGCTTCGCTGGGCTGCTCCTGTCCCCTCCCGCCTTTCCCAGATCCTGCTAAGCGTTTCAGCTCGTTCGGCTTGGGTCGCGCTGCGGGAGCCGCGCCCCGTTGATTCTGCGTCCAGCTTCGACGAACAGCCCGCTGGCCTTTGTGAAGCAAGGACTTGAGCCGAAGGGCACACGCGCTGCGGTGTAGCCGCTCATGAAGAGCTCCGCCCCCTTGCTGACGATCCTGCTCGCGCTCCTCCTCACCCAGGCCCCCTCCAGCGCTGCCCTGGCGCAGGAGCTCGAGCGCCTGCCCTCGACCAGCCGCGCGAGTCACTACCGGCTCGTCGACGGCGATCGCCGCTTCGACATCGACCTCCCCAAGGGGACCACGCCCAGCAAGGGCTTCCCCACGATCGTGATCGTCCCCGGGCTCGAGGTGCAGACCGAGGACTACTCCAAGATCCGCTCGCGCCTCGTCCGCGAGGGCTACGCGGTCGCGACCTTCGAGTGGAAGGAGAACGAGGACTACGACGCCGACGACTGGGACGACGAGCTGGCCGAGCTGACGGATCTATTCCTGGCCGAGGACCGCCGCTCGGGCAGCGCCCTGCGGGGCAAGATCGACGAGGACCGCCTCGGGATCATGGGCCACTCGCTCGGCGGCTCGGTGGCGGTCCTGGCCGCGGCCCGCGACTGGCGCTTCAAGGCGCTCGCGATCTCGGGCCCCGGCGGCCGGCAGACGGACTTCTTGCGCAGGGCGCGGGAGCTGAAGATCCCCGTGATCGCGGTCGACGGCAGCCTCGACCGCGTGGCGCCCCCCGACGAGGCGAGCGGCGTGGTCCTCGAGCGCGCCCAGACGCCCTACAAGGCGCACGTCGTGATCAAGAACGGCAACCACCGCAACTCGCCGGCGGACTACGACAGCGACTACGTGCTCGACGAGGGGCGCTGGAAGATGACCCCGATCCCCTTCTGGCCCTTCGTGACCTACGCCTGGACCTACCCCAAGGTCGAGGGGCTGAAGCCGATCCCCAGCGCCGATCAGCGCAAGATCGCCTTCCCCTACATCGTGGGCTGGTTCGATCGCTTCGTGGCCGGCAAGAGCAGTGACCCCAACGGCCTCGCCAACGGCGAGCGCGCTCGCCGCGAGCTAGCCTCGGGCAAGCTGACCCGCGGGACTTACAGCGCCGCGGCTCGCAGCGGCAGCACGACCGGCCTGGTGGGCGCGATCAACGACTGAGTCGCGGTCGCACGATTCGCTCGAGCCGCGGAGACGCAGAGAACGCAGAGTCTTCGCAGGGTGGGAGGGTCGGAGTGCTGGTGCTGTCGCTGACCGAGGGCGGAAGGACAGGGCGGGCATAGAGGGTGGGGGGAGTAGGGGACACCTCGCCAGGATTCCCCACGTGAGGAATCGTCCCCCGAGGGGACACCTCGCCTGGATTCCCCACGGGAGGAGTCGTCCCCCGGGGGGACACCTCGCTCGCCTGGATTCCCCACGGGAGGAGTCGTCCCCCGGGGGGACACCTCGCTCGCCTGGATTCCCCACGGGAGGAGTCGTCCCCCGGGGGGACACCTCGCTCGCC
>CALDQK010000241.1 GCA_937911525.1 uncultured bacterium | reverse complement strand
CCCGCGCCGGCGGAGCGCTTCACCTTCGAGGCGGCCAGCCGCGCGACGTGCGGGTGGACCCACTCCAGAACTACACCACCGCCCACGGCTACCTGACGAACGTGACCTACTCGGTCGAGGTCGCCAAGAACCTCGGCCAGCGCAGGCACCACTCGCGCCGGATCCAGCGCCAGCTCGAGCACAACTCGCTGCGGATCCCGCCCCAGCTCGACCGGGCGCGCCTCGAGGCCCTCGCTCAGGAGCTGAAGGGCCCGCGCCTCGACCCGCGCACGCAGCCGCGCCTGGTGATGCACGCGCTGGCGGACCGGATCCGGCGCGGCTGGCGCTACACCCTCCAGGCGACGCGGACGCCCGACACCGAGCCCCTGGAGGACTTCCTCTATCACAAGCGCCAGGGGCACTGCGAACTCTTCGCCTCGGCGCAGGTGATGCTGCTCCGCTCGCTGGGGATCCCGGCCCGCCTGGTGACGGGCTTCTACGGGGGGGAATACGACGCCTGGTCCCAGAGCTACACCGTGCGCCAGTCGAGCGCGCACGCCTGGGTCGAGGTGTGGGTCGGCGACGGGTGGGAGCGCTGCGACCCCACCCCGCCCGAGGCGCGCGTGCCCGAGGCCAGCATGGCCGACCGCCTGCGCGCCAGCCTGAACTGGCTCGAGCTGCGCTGGTTCAACTACGTGATCTCCTTCGACGCCTACGACCAGCAGCGCTGGATGGTCGGTCTGCGCGCCAAGCTCGACGAGAGCGGCGGACTCCAGCAGGTCGCCCTGCGCGGGCTGCCCTGGCTGATCGGCGGGCTGGCCCTGGTCTGCGGGCTGGTCTGGTTGTGGCGGCGCAGGGGCGCCCGCAAGGACGACGTGCCCGCGCCCCTGCGGCGTCTGCTCAGGGCGCTGGCGCGGCGCGGCTACCCCCGCCGCCGCGGCGAGACCTTGCTCGAGCTCGCCCAGCGCGCGGAGCCGGCCCTCGGGACCCAGGGCGCGCTCGAGCGCTGCGTGCGCGGCTACTACGCCGAGCGCTTCGGCGCGGGCGGCAGCGAGCCGCCAGCCGAGCTGGCGCAGGTCGTCGCGAACCTCGAGTCGGGACCGCCCGCGGGCGTTGCTTAGCCTGGACGCGTCCAGGGCCGTGGCATAGAACGGCGGGCTACCCAAAGGAGGGGCCCGTGATCACTGCCGAAGAGATCGTCGAGCGCATCAAGGGCGGCGTCGGTGCCGACGCCGAGGTCGAGGCGACCGACACGGGCGGGGGCAACCACTGGAGCGTGCGGATCGTGGCGGCGGCCTTCGAGGGCAAGTCCCTCGTGCAGCGCCATCAGATGATCTACGCGACCGTCAGCGACAAGATGCTCCCCCACGACGAGTCGATCCACGCTCTCCAGCTCAAGACGCTGACCCCGGACGAGGCTCAGGCTTGAGCAGCCGCGCCGAGCTGCGCGCCGGGATCGACGCCGCGCTGAGCGAGCACCCCCTGCTGCTCTACCTCAAGGGCACGCCCAGCGCGCCCGCCTGTGGCTCCTCGGCGGCGCTGGTCGACCTCCTGGCCGAGCTCGGCTACGGCGAGGAGGGCTACGCCCACCAGGACGTGACCCGCGAGCCGGAGCTGCGCTACGTGCTCGCGCAGCGCTCGGGTCAGGCCGAGCTGCCCCAGCTCTTCGCTGGGGGTCAGCTCCTGGGCGGGGTCGACGCCTGCTACGCGCTCTACGCCGAGGGCCAGCTCGCAGCGCGGCTGAGCGGCGCCGTCAAGGGGGGCGCGTGAACGGCGCCTGCCTGGTCACGATCAGCGTCAGCCACTACTGCGAGAAGGCGCGCTGGGCGCTGGAGCGGGCCGGGGTCCCCTTCGAGGAGGTCCGCCACCCGCCGGTGCTGCATATCGCGCACGCCTGGCGCGCCGGCGGGCGGCGCACGGTGCCGGTCCTGGTCGACGAGGCGGGGCGCTTCAACGACTCGAGCGCGATCCTGGCCCACCTCGACGAGTCCCTCCCCGAGGAGCGGCGGCTCTACCCCAGCGACCCCGAGCTCCGCGCCGAGGTCGAGCGCTGGGAGGACCGCTGCGACGAGGTCCTGGGCCCTCACGTGCGCCGCTTCGCCTATGGCCACCTGCTCGACCACCCGACGACGCCGGGGATCTTGAGCGAGGGCGTGCGATCCCGCAGCGAGCGTGTGCTCTACCGCCTGGCCAAGCCCCTGGTCCACGCCATGATGCGCAAGGCGATGCGGATCAATCCGCCCGGCGTCGCCCGCAGCGAGGCCAAGATCCAGGAGGTCTTCGCCGAAGTGGCCGAGCGGATCGCGGGCCGGCGCTACCTGGTCGGCGAGCGCTTCAGCGCGGCAGACCTGAGCTTCGCCGCCCTCGCCGCGCCCCTGGTCGTGCCCGAGCGCTATGGGACGCGCCTCCCCGAGCTGAGCGAGCTCCCTGCGGAGCTGCTTCAGCGGGTCGAGGCCTTCCGCGCCCACCCCGCCGGCGTGTTCGCGCTCCGCCTCTACGAGGAGGAGCGCTAGCAGGCTGCGCTGCTCGCGCTGTCGCCTGGCGAGGCCCGAGCTGAAACGAATGGGCAGATCTTGCCCACACGACCTCCCTGAGGACCGGCGCCGCCTCGACACGCGCGGCCTGCCCAAGGAGGAGCGCAAGCAGAT
>CALDQK010000240.1 GCA_937911525.1 uncultured bacterium | reverse complement strand
GCCAGCGCAGCAGCTCCGAGGTGGCGGGGTCCTCGAGCCAATCCCGCGCGGCGGCGTTGGCGTAGAGCAGCCTGCCGCGGCGGGTGGTCAGGAAGATCCCGTCCTCGGCGGCGTCGATCGCAGCCCGCAGCCGCTCCGACTCGCGCTGGGCGCGCTGGCGCGCGCTGACGTCGCGGGCGCGACCGAGCGTGAAGGAGTGCCCCTGGACCTGGAGCGGGACGCAGGACATCTCGAGCTCGCGCTTCGCGTCGGGCCGGGCAAGGGGCATGCGCGTCGTCACGCGAAAGCGATCGGCCGGGCGCTCGCCCTTGGCTTGGGGGAGCCGCCGCCCGAAGGGCACGCCCAGGAGGTCCTCCCGCGCGCAGCCGAGCATTCCGGCCCAGGCCGCATTGACCTCGACGTAGCGCTGCTGCTCGTCGAGGAGGTAGAGGCCGTCGCGTGAAGAGGCGAAGGCCTCTCGATAGGCGTCGGCAGGAGCCTCCCAGCTCGCCGCGAGCTCGGGTTCGCGCGACCGGGACGCCCAGCGCCTGCAGAGCAGAGCGAGCACGCCGCCCGCGACCAACCCCACCATGAATGCGCACAGGACCATTGGATCGAACCCCTGAATCCGAGTGCGGATCGCAAGCCACGCGCCAAAGCGCCCTGCCAGCGCTGCTCGAGTTGCGCTCCCCGAGGGCGGCGCTCTCGCCCCTCTGCGCGCCCCTGCGGGGTCCAGGCGCCCACCCCGCCCGCCTAGAGCGCGGCGTCGGGACGCAGCCGCGCCCAGGAACCCCCTCTTGGCGCGCGAGCGTCCCGAGGAGGGCGGACACGCCCCGCCCCGCCCCTCCCTGGGGGCGCTGGCGCCCTCGCCGCGCCGCCCGTCCTCCGAGCGACAAGGCCTTAGTGCTGCTGCTGCCTGGCCCGCCCCTTGCAAAGGACTCTCCCGTGTCCCTAGTGAACGGAGCTCCCGTGACCCGCATCGCCCTCGTGGAAGACGACGAGACCATCCAAGAGCTGCTGCAGGAAGCGCTCGAGCGGCGCGGATACGAGGTCACGGGCTATCAGAGCCTGGCCGCGGCCAGGGTCGGCTTCCCCCTCGACCCACGCCCGGACCTGATCCTGCTCGACCTCGGCCTGCCCGACGGCTGCGGTCTCGAGCTCCTCGACATGCTGCGCGAGGCCCTCCAGCCCTGCCCGCCGGTGGTCGTCCTCTCGGGCCGCAACTGCGAGAAGGACCTCGAGGAGGGCTACGGGGCGGGAGTCGACGACTACCTGACCAAGCCCCTGCGCACGCCCGAGCTCCTGGCCAAGTGCAAGAGCTGGATCAGCCGCGCCCGCGCCAAGGCCATGGTCAAGGACTCCGAAGAGCTGCCGGGCGGACCCAAGCGCGCCTTCAACCGCTTCGAGCTGCTCGGCAAGCTCGGCCAGGGCGGGATCGGCGTGGTCTACCGCGCCCGCGATCTGCTGACGGGCGACCAGGTCGCGCTCAAGGTGCTGCGCCGCAGCGAGAGCCGCAACCTCGAGGCGCGCCAGCGCATGGTCCGCGAGGCCCAGGGTCTGTCCGAGGTCCAGGCGCGCGGGGTCGTGCGCATCGTCCACTACGGCGAGGAGCAGGAGCACGCCTACTGCGCGATGGAGCTGGTGGAAGGCCCGACCCTCCAGGCCTACGTGAGCGAGCGCGGGCCCCTGAGCGAAGGCGAGACCTGGCAGCTGCTGACCTCGCTCCTCGAAGCCTGCGCCGCGCTCGAGGCCGGCGGGATCGTGCACCGCGACATCAAGCCCCTGAACCTGATCCTGCGCGAAGGCCAGGTCGACGACCCCGTCCTGCTCGACTTCGGGCTCGCGCGGCGACCCGACGACCGCAACCTGACCCAAGAAGGTGTGGTCCTCGGGACCCCCGGCTTCATGGCACCCGAGCAGATCCTCGGCCACGACATCGACGCCCGCACGGACCTGTTCAGCGCCGGCATGGTCGCTCGCTATGCCGTGTGCGCGAAGGACGCCTTCCCAGGGCTCTCCGGGATCCCCCTCCTGACGGCGATCGCGACGCGACCGATCCAGCTGCCCAAGCTCGAGGACCCCGCGCTGCGCGAGGTCCTGCGTCGCTTGACCGCGACGCTCCCCGAAGAGCGCTACTCCTCTCCCCGCGAGGCCCTCGCGACCGTCCCCCAGCTCAGGAGCGCCCGGCTCGAGGAGCAACTCACGCCCGCCGGGGCCGCCGGGTAGCGGAGCGCTCACGCTCCGAGCCCGCGTCCGCGGCGGGTGGGGCTAGAATCACGGCGTGAGCTTCAGCTTCTACGTCACCGCTTACGCACCGCCTGCCGCGCGGCTGCTGATCGAGCAGGTCGACGACCACGGCGACCTCCGCGTCGCCGAGGAGATCCAGGACGGCCCCTGGGAAGAGGGCTTCGCCTACCACCTGCACCGGGAGGGCGTCTCGACTCGGGGCGTCGAGCTGTGCTGGGAGAACGACCAGCTCCAGGTCCGCCTGCTGACCTTGGCCAGCCCCGAGGACTGGGAGCTCGCCTTCCGCGTGCTCGAGGAGGCCGCCGCCGAGGACGAGGTCCGCGGCGAGAACGGCGAGTCCGCGCCCGCGAGCCAGGTCCGCGAGACCTTCGCGAGCCTGTGCGAGCTGAGCAACGAGGGGGGCACGGCCTTCCTCGTGGACCGGATCCAGAGCGAGGAGGCCGTGCTGACCCTGCCGGGGCCCGTCCGCGCCTTCTGCATCGGCCCCCGCCTCCTGGGTGAGCTCGAGGGGGCCGGCGAGCGCGACGAGCTGACCCAGCGGATCCTGGGCAAGATCCGCGAGGTGCAGTACACGCGCGAGGCGCGCGACTACTACTGCGCCAGCGTGCTCCAGGCGAGCGTCGACGACGAGCTGGCCTTCACCCTGACGGCCTTCGGCCCGGGCGTGCGTTACCTCCTGCCCGAGGTCCAGTTCGTGGCGCTGGTGACCGAGGAGGACGAGGAGCTCTTCCTCGACCACGACTCCTTCCTGGGGCTGCTCTCGGGCTGGGCCCGCTACCTCGACGAGCGACAGGTCTTCGTCGAGCCGCTCAGCGGCCCCAACTGGGAGCGCTTCCTCGCGGCGGCCCGCGCCTGCGCCGTCGAGCCCTTGGCCTTCGTCAAGGGCGAGGTCGAGCGCGACGAGCTGGCCGCGCGCGCCCGCGAGCACGGAGCGAAGCTGAGCGAGACCCTCGACCCGCACGAGCCGAGCCCCGAGGACCCTGCCGAGCTGGACCGCGCGATCGAGCTCCTGCGCGACGCGCGTGAGCGGCGGCCCGACGACCTGGGGATCCTGGACGACCTCGCCAACGCTTACGCCCAGCGCGCCCAGGCCCGCCTGGCGCGCGGCGAGCACGAGGAGGCCCTGCGCGACCAGGACCAGG
>CALDQK010000239.1 GCA_937911525.1 uncultured bacterium | reverse complement strand
CCCGCCCGCGCCAGTCCTCGCTAGCGCTTGAGCGAGGGGGGCAGATCCTCGTCCTCGAGGACGACCGCCAGCGAAGACTGGGCCTTCTTGGCGGAGCCGTTGCTGTCGGGGCCGTGCCCGTTGCGGGGCTTCTTGCTGCGGCCGTTCTCGCTGTTGAGCTCGGCGGCGCCGGCGGCCACGGCGGACTTGACCTTGTTCAGCACGTCGTCCGTGCCGACCCCCGCGTGCTCCATCAGCCCCTTGATGAGGGGCAGGAGAGCGGTGCCCTGCGCGAGGGTCGTCAGACCCAGGCCCAGCGGCGTCTTGCTCATTTCGCCCATGAAGCCGCCCTCCTCGCCGGAGCCGCCGCCGAAGCCGGCGCCGCCGATCTGCAGGACCTTCATGTCGCCGATCACCTCGGCGCTCTTGACGAACTCACGCACGACCTCGGGCGTGACGGCGATCGCCTGCTCCGCGGCCTTCAGCATCAGGAGCCGGCTGTCGATCGCGTTCTCGGCCTGGACCATCAGGCGGCGGGCCTCGGCCTGAGCCTTGCCCTCCTCGAGGGTCGCCTCGGCCAGACGGATCTTGGCCACGGCCTCCTTGTCGCAGGCCTCGGCGCGAGCCACGGCCTCGACGCGGATCTTGTCGGCCTGCGCCTCCGCCGTGTAGCGGACCTCGTCGGCGGACGCCTGCGCGGCGATCCGCTTCTTCTCCGCTTCACCGGCGGCCTCCAGCTCGGCGGCCTCCTTGGTCGCCTGGGCTGCGAGGCGCAGCTCGTCGGCCTCGGCCTGGGCGCGCTCGCGCACGGCCTGCGCACGACCCGCGGCTTGCGCCGCCTCGGCCTCCGCCTTCGCCCTCGTGACCTCGCGCTCGGCCTGCGCCGCGCGCTCGTTCTTGTAGGCGTCCTCGTCAGCCTTGATTTTGCTCCGGTCCGACTCCTCCTCCGCCTTGATCACCGCGATCTCCTTCTCGCGGCGGGCCTTGGCGGTCTGCTCGGCCGTCGTGATCGCCTCGATCGCGGCGGCTTCCTCTGCCTCGGCGTTGGCCTTGAGGGCCTCCGCCTTGGACTTCTCGGTCTCGGCGTTCGCGAGCGCGACCGCCTTCTCGATCTCGGCGACCTCGATCGCGCGCCTCTTGTCGACCTCGGCGGCCTCGATCGCCTTGGCCTTGCGGATCTCGGCGGCCTCGATGGTCTCCGACTTCACGACCTGCGCGGCCTCGATCTCCTTGGCCGCCAGGATCTGCGCGGTGCGCTCGGCCTGCAGCTTGGCGGCCTCGGCGCGAGCCACGGCCTCCTGGCGCTGCAGGTCACGGGTCGCCACCGCCTCCTCCTGGGCGATCTTGGCGTTCTCGACCTCGCGCTTCTGCGCCAGGGCAGCCTCGGCGGCCGCCTGCTCCTGCTCGAGCACGGCCATCCGCTCCTGCGCCTTCTGCTTGGCGCGATACTCCGCGATCTTCTTGGACTGCTCGGCCTCGAGGAAGGCCTTCTCCTGCTCCAGCTCGAGGGCCCGCTTGCGGGCGACCACGTCCTGGTGCTCGATCGTGACCTCCTTGGTGCGCTCGATCTCGTTGGTCTGCTGCAGGTTGCTCGCGACCGTCATGTTGATGTTGCGCAGACCCTCGGCGTCGAACACGTCGTTGGGGTCCATCTCGGTGATCGGCAGCTGGCTCAGCTGGGTCAGCGAGGTGCTCTCCAGCTTGAGGCCGTTCTTGCGCAGCTCGTCGACGAGCGCCTTCTTGACCGCCTCCGCGAACTCCTCGCGCTGCGCGTGCAGCTCGTGGAAGGTCTTGTTGGCGGCGACGCCGCGCAGGGCGTCGGTCAGCTTGCCCTCGACGATCTCGGCCAGGACGCCCTCGTCCACGTTGCGCGAGCCGAAGCTGCGCGCGGCGGCGATCACGGCTTCCTCCGTGTCGTCCACCTTCATGTAGAGCTCCATGGTGCAGCAGGCCTTGATCTTGTCGGCCGTCACCAGGGCCAGGCGGCCCGAGCGCTCGACGGTGAGCGTGATGGTGCGCAGGCTGACGCGCATGACTTGCTGCAGGACGGGGAGCACGAGGATGCCGCCGCCGATCACGACCTTGGTGCCACCCATACCGGTGCGAACCAGGGCCTCGTCGGCGCCAGCCTTCTGATAGAAGCGCTTGACGAGCAACGCGACGCCGAACATGAACAGGAAGAAGCCGACGACGCAGAGCGCGCCGAGCGCGAGCCAGGGATATTCTTGAAGCAGCGGCATGGGAACTCCTAAGGGGTCTTGGGGACGTCGAACGAGGGGATCGACACGCAGCTCCCTCGCGGCGCTCGTCGTCGACGTCAGCGACGGCGCTCGTGGGGGGCTGTCCGCGGGCTCGAGCGAACCCGCGGCAGGGGGGCGGCCACGCCCTAGGCGGCCTGTTTGACCTCAGGGGGGTCAGGGGTCTTGGGGGCAGGAAGCTGCGACTCAGGCGCCAGCGCCACCACGTGACGATGGGCGTCTGAGTCGTAGGCGGTGATCACCACGAGCGCGTCGCGTTCGATCACCTGCTCGTCCGCGGAGCGGACGAAGCGGTAGTTGGGGGCGCCGTTGACCGTCAGCACGATCTCGCCGAAGTCGCTGTCGACGCGGAGCGAGGTCACGCGCCCGGTCTTGCCGACCAGGTCGTGCGCGCTCTCCGCCTGCCCCGAGATCCGCAGCAGCGGCGTCACGAGGCGCACCAGGCGCTGGGTCATGAACCAGGCCACGACCGTCGCGCCCGGCAGGGTGACCAGGAGCTGCTTGGCGCCTGCGAGCGCCGGCAGCTGGCTGGTGATCGCGTAGCTGAGGATCAGGCCGGCGATTCCGAAGCTGAGCCCGAAGGCCTGCCCGACGACCGAGAGGGGCACGCGGCCCACCCCGATCGGGCTGAGGAGCTTGAGGAGCACCAGGCCCATGCCCACGTCGGCGTCGGCATCCACGTCGGCATCAACGTCGGCGTCGACGTCCACGTCGGCATCGACATCCGCGTCGAGGTCGAGGTCCGCGTCGAGGTCCACGTCGACATCGACATCCGCGTCGAGGTCGAGGTCGAGGTCCGCGTCTGCCTCGAGGCCGAGCGACACGCCCGCGAGGACGAGCAGCGCGACTTGGAGCGCCGTGAACAGCACGACGATCGTCAACGGGACCAAGAACGGCAGCAGATAGGGAGACGATAGGTTCATGGCGCTCCTCCTCCTTACGAGAGAGAAGCTATCGAACACCTGCCGTGTCGGTCAACAAAAAATCTAATTTGACGGCCGGGTATCGACTTAGATTCGCCGAGGGGTCGCAAAGGGATTGCACGTTCGAGGGGCCACGACGCTCAAATTCCTGCCTTGCATGGACTTGGAGCCTAAGCGCCTCTCGCTAGGTCCGTCAAAGAAAATCTCACGTGGCCGGGATTCTTGCCTAAGTGCTTGCAGTGCCGTCAAAGCACCCAGCCGCTTGTGGTCGATCCGGGCAGGTCCAGGGCCCCAACCTGCACACTTCAGAGCAAAAGCGTAAGGGGCTGGTGCGCAACCAATCTCGAGGCGTGTAAGGTCCCACCTCCCGCAGCACCAGCCCCTGGTGCTTTTGCGGGCCCAAAGATGGGGGTCCGGGGGGCGCAGCCCCCCGGGAGTACGATGCAGACCTGCGCACAGCTGATCGAGCTCGCGGCCGCCCGCTTCGGGCGCCAGGCGAGCGACCTCGCGCCCGAGGACGACCTCTTCGAGGCGCTCGGGATCGACAGCGTGCAGGCGCTCGAGCTCTTGAGCGAGCTGGAGCGGACCTTCGGGATCGAGCTGCCCGACTACGAGCTGGCCGAGGTGCGCACCTTCGCCGACCTCGCATTCAAGGTCGACGAGCGACGTTGACGTGGGATCCAGCGCTCCCGCCGCCCGCTACTTCGACCTCTCTCGCCTGAGCTCGCTGGCCGAGGCCCTCCACGAGGGGTCCTTTCGCGTGCGCAGCAACGTGTTCCTGGTCGAGACGGAGCGCGGACGCGTCCTGCGCGAGCTGAGCTTTCGCGACTTCCGCGCCGAGGTCGCGCGCGCCGCGCACGCCATGCGCGAGCGCGGGATCGGCCCCGACGCGCGCGTGGCGCTCTTGCTCGCCAACGGCCCCGAGTGGCTGATCGCCGCCAGCGCGGCGCTGACCCTGGGCGCGGTCCTCGCGCCCCTCGACGCGCGCCTCGACCCCGAGGGGCAGGCAGGCCTGGTGCGTCACTGCCGGCCGGCCCTGGTCGTGGCCGACGGGCCCGTGTGGCGGCGCCTGGCGCAGCACCTGCCCGAGCAGCAGGCCCTCGTCGTGCGCCCCCTCGGCGAGCTCAGCGCGCCGGCCGAGGACTGGGAGGCGGCGCTCCCGGCCAGGGCGGAGCTGCCGGCTCCTGCCGCGCGCCGCCGCGAGGACGTGGCCGCGATCGTCTACTCGTCGGGGACGAGCGGGCGCCCGAAGGGCTGCCTGCTCAGCCACGGCAACTACCTCAGCCAGCTCGAGTCCCTGGCCAACCTCTACCCGCTCGAAGAGGACGACGTCTACCTCTCGGTCTTGCCGAGCAACCACGCTATCGACTTCATGTGCGGCTTCCTGGTCCCGGTCCTGTGCGGAGCGCGGGTCGTGCACCTGCGCACCCTCCGGCCCGAGCACATCGTGGCCGCCCTGACGGACCACGGCGTGACTCACCTCTCCGCCGTCCCCGCGCTGCTCGCGGCCCTCGAGCGCAGCCTGCGCGAGGGGCTCGAGGACGCCGAGCGCCACCCCCTGCTCCAGGCCGGCCTGAGCGGCATGCGCCGCCTGAACGCGCGCCTGACCGAGCGCGCGCCGCGGCCCTGGCTCTCGCGCGCGCTGCTGCGGCCCGTCCACCAGCGCCTGGGCGGCCGGCTGCGCACGATCTTCGCCGGCGGCGCGCCGGTCCCCGCCGAGACGGCGCGCTTCCTCTACGAGCTGGGGATCCCCGTCGCGATCGGCTACGGCCAGACCGAGGCCGGCACCGTGATCAGCGTCAACCGGCTCGACCCCTTCCGCGCCGACACGGTCGGTCCGCCCCTCGACGGGCTCGAGGTCCGCCTGGCCGAGCGCGACGCCGAGGGGCGCGGCGAGGTGCTCGTGCGCGGCCCGAGCGTGTTCCTGGGCTACCTCGACGACGAGGAGCTGACGGCGGAGACCCTCCGCGAGGGCTGGCTCCACACGGGCGACCTGGGCGTGATCGACGCGACCGGCCACCTGCGCCTGGTCGGGCGCAAGAAGCACATGGTCGTCACCGCGGGCGGCAAGAACGTCTACCCCGAGGACGTCGAGCGCAGCTTCCAGGGCCTCGCCTGCGCGGAGCTGGCCGTGGTGGCCGCGCACCAGGTGTGGCCCTCCGCGCCCGGTCAGGACGAGCGCTTGATCCTGGCGCTCCGCGCCGGCGACGCGGACCCGGCGGCGCTCCTCGCCGAGGCCGCCCAGCGCAACCGACGCCTGCCCAGCTACCAGCGCCTCGCGGGCGCGCTGGTCGTCGCGCAGAGCTTCCCGCGTACGACCTCACTCAAGCTGAAGCGCCACGAGCTGGCGGAGTCGCTCAGCGGCTGCTCGCCGGACGAGCTGCGCCCCCTCTAGAGGCGAGACCCCCATGACCGAGCCGCTGCTCCCCGACGACCCCTTCGAGCTGGTCAAGGTGCTGAAGGACCTGCGCCGCCAGACCTTCAAGACGCCCGCCGCCGGCAAGTCGGCGCGCCCCTTCAAGGTCCTCTCGACCGAGGCGGACTTCCTCGAGGTCCAGACCTCGCGCGGCGGGCGGGTCACCCTGCGGGCCGAGGCCTTCCAGGCCGCCCACAAGGCGTTGGGCGACCTGGGGGCGCTCGAGGAAGGAGGCTGGGTCCCGATCAGCGACGAGACCCTGGTGGCGGTGGTCCAGAGCGAGAACCGCGACAAGGCCTGCACCAGCTACGTGCTGCCCCTGCTCGAGGCGATCGGCTGGGTCGAGCTCGAGCGCAAGCGCCCCGCGCGCGCCCGACAGGCGCCGCAGGAGGCATAGCGACGCTCAGACGCCCCGCCCGCCGAGCGTTGACACGAGTCCATTCCGAGACGGTATCGTCCCGCCTCTCGTTGAGAGAAGGAGGACTCATGAACCGAATCGGACTGAGCCTGGCGCTCGTCGTGGCCCTGCTGGCTGGGGTCGAGGCGGAGGCTCGAGATATCTATGTCTCGAAGACGACGGGCAGCAACAAGGGCCCGGGGACGAAGGAGAAGCCCTACAAGCTGCTCTGGAAGGTGATCGCGAAGCTCGAGGAGGGCGACCGGGTCCACGTGGCCGAGGGCGTCTACAACGGGCAGAAGAAGTCGGGCGTCATGCCCCGCCTCCCCGCGGGCGACGTGCACCTGATCGGCGGCTACAAGGCCGACTTCAGCGGGCGGGATCCCTTCACTCACCTGACCGTGATCACGGGCGTCGCCGATCGCCAGGCCGACACGGCTGAGGTCTTCTACTACGCGCCGAGCAACCCCCAGGGCGCCAAGCCGGTCGTGATCGACGGCTTCTGCATCGACCGGGGCCCGGGCCTCTACTACTCGGGCAAGGGCGAGGGCGGCACCGACGTCAAGGAGGGCCACAAGGACACCTCCTGCTGGGGCTACCAGGCGATCAACAAGAAGAAGAGCGGCAGCGACCCCGCGATCGAGCTGCTGGGCAAGACCCACTTCGTGGTCCGCAACAACATCCTGATCAACAACCCCTGGTGGGGGATCAGCGTCAAGGCCGGCGGCGGCGAGGAGACGGTGATCGAGAACAACCTGATCCTCGGCTACCAGGGTCGCGGGATCGAGGCGATCGGCGGCGGCGGCTGGGGTCAGCCCAAGTTCACGATCCGCAACAACACCGTCGCCTTCGGGACCACGATCGAGGGGCGCGCCCTCTCGCTCGACCCGCGCAAGAGCTACTCCGGCGGCTATACGGTCGAGAAGAACGTGCTCGCGGGCGGCGCGCAGATGGGGATCGCGACCAAGTTCGGGGCCGAGACCCTGGCCATGAACAACAACCTCTTCTTCGGCTTCACCCAGGCCGACTTCGGCGACGGCGGCTCGCCGACCTGCAACGCGGGCGAGTTCGAGGACGAGCTCGAGTGCGACAACGAGGGCAACGTGCACGAGGTGCCCAAGTTCTTCGCCAAGGTCCCGCAGGCCTGGTTCGACCGCTGGAGCCAGTGGAAGGGCCACACCAGCAAGTTCTTCACTTCGGACGAGGTGATGGCGGCCCGCAAGGCCTGCGGCCTGGGCGCCTACGAGCTGCCCTTCTTCCCCGGCAAGACCTACGAGAGCTACGACAAGCTGCCCGGCGGCCGGATCAACTTCTGCATGAGCCGCTTCCCCAAGCCCTTCAAGGAGGGCGAGGCGCTGATGGACTGGAAGGTCTCGGTGCTGCCCATGATCGGCGCCGACGGCGAGCGCGGGATCCAGCCCTTCAAGAAGTAGGGACCTGCGAACCTGGACGAAGGCGGCTGGCGCGCGGCGCCAGCCGCCTTCTTCGTTGGGGGCTCACTCGGGCAGGGCCCGCAGCGTTTGAGCAGACGCTCCACTCGATAGCCGGAGAGCAGGTCGCCCGGGCGCGGGTCCACGCGCTCAGTCCCTGAGCAGCTCCTCTTCGATCTCCTCGAGGGGGTCCTCGCCGGTCTCGAAGCCTTGCAGCGCCGTGCTGAGCGCGCCGCCCAGGCGGCGGCGGAGCGAGGCGCGCTCCATGCGCTGCTCCTTGAGGATGTAGGCGCGCTCGCGCACGACCGAGGACTTGGTCACGAGGCGGAAGATCTCGGTGCGCGGGATCAGGCACAGGCCGCCGCGGCGGAGGCGGTCGTTGATCGTGACGTAGTTCTCGGCGCAGTACTTGAGGGTCTGGTAGTAGCCCTCGAACAGGCCCTCCTTCATCTTGTCCACGCGGAGCATGTTGTAGAAGAAGTCCTGCGGCTTGCTCTCGAGGTGGACCGTGCGCTCCTTGATGTCGTCGTCGATGTAGGCCTCGACGGCCTTGAGGCGCGAGTAGATCAGCTTGCGGTAGAGCTGCTCGAAGTGGTCGAGGATGTTCTCGAGCGGGCCGGTGTAGGGCACGATCGGGTTGACCGTGACCACGCAGTCGATCGGGAGCTGGCTGAGGATCCGCCGCCGGCCGATCGTCTTGCCGATCGCGCCGTCGACGAGGTCGTAGGTCTTGCCGCCGCGCGCGTGGTCCTTGAAGGCGTAGGGCGTGGTGATCCCGGGGATCGAGCAGCTGGCGCGGATCGCGTGGCTGACCGGGGTCTGGTCGTAGGGCGGCAGGCCGAAGTAGATCGTGGTGCTGGGGTCGCTCGGGTTGCTCAGCGTCTGCGCGGCGTTGAAGCGCTCGGCGATGATGAACAGGTGACGGCCCGCGTCCTGGACGGTCTGGAAGCTGTTGGCGAGCCCGTAGCGCGCGCTCAGCTCCTCGACGTAGCGGACCAGGCCGTCGCCCGAGAAGAGGCCGCGCGGGAGGATGTCGTGGAAGGCCGTGAGCATCTCGCAGGCGAGGCGCGAGTAGCGGCGAATGTAGGGCAGGGTGCGCCGGCCGCGCCGGATCGCGTTGGGGCTCAGGCCCTCGGGGCCGCGGCGGAGGTCGTGCGCGATCAGCTTGGTCAGCCGGAAGGGCACGAGCGGCACGTGGCGCAGGCCGCGCAGATACTCGCGCCAGTCGGGCACGAAGTAGTAGTTGACCGGGAAGGTCAGCGTCTCGCGCACGAGCTCGACCAGCGGGATCCCCGAGCTGACGCCCGTCGCGAGCAGGCTGCCGCCTGAGATCCCGATCGAGACCTCGAAGTACTCAGGGACGTAGTCGCTGCGGCCGCTGCGCACGTGCGCGGGCATGCGGTCGAAGACCTCGTCGAGGCGCGGCTCGAGCTCGCGCAGGGGGACGCCTGCCTCGGCCATGTAGTCGAAGAAGGACTTCTTGAGCTCGGTGCGACGGGTGGGGTCGCGCACGATCTGATCGAAGCCGACCAGGTGGCCGAGCGCCTTGGCCGTGCCGACCAGGCCTCCACCCCCGAAGCAAATCGCGTTCAGGTGTGAGCCCACGCATACCTCCTTCGTCGCAATGCGTCATAAAGAAGGTAGCAACGCCAGGCACCCCTGCGTAGCGCAAACTGCATTTCCAGGGCGAGGGCGCTGACGCTGATTTTTCGGTGGCCCGCTTCGCGGGCCTCGTCGCCTGCGGCGACATGAAATGCGCTC